>CAWWCX010000005.1:0-27727 GCA_963935445.1 uncultured Roseibacillus sp. | reverse complement strand
ATCCGCATGATCCGCAGTTACTACGGGTCGAGGGGATATGCAGACGCGGTTGTCATGCCGGACTTGCGTGATGTTTCGCCCGGAGTGGTGGCCATTATCTACCGGATTACGGAAGGGCAGCGTTACCGGGTGGGGAAGGTGAACATTCAGGGCAACACGGTGACGAAGGACAAGGTCGTCCGCCGGGAGGTGCCCATGCGTCCCGGAGAGCATTACAATGCGGTGGACGAGGAGATTACCAAGCGTCGCCTCCAGAACCTGCGCTACTTCGACGACGTCCAGGTCAGTGGAAGCCCGAGCTCCGAGGCCGGTTATCGCGATGTCAATATTCTGGTGCGGGAGGGCAAGACGGGACAGGTCAGCTTTGGAGCCGGATTCAGCTCGATTGACAGCATCGTAGGTTACCTCCACCTGGAGCAGACCAACTTTGATATCAGTAATCCGAAGAACTTCTTCCGCGGTGGCGGGCAGCGCTTCAACTTGCGTCTCCAGCTCGGAAACCTGCGCCGGGAGTTCCGCGCATCCCTTACCGAGCCCTGGTTCATGGGAAGAAAGCTCTCCGTCGGGGGTGAGCTTTTCTATCGCGAAGCGCTCTACTTCAGCGACGAGTATGACCAGCGCAATCTGGGAGGAGCGGTCTTCGTGCGCCGGCCGTTGGGACGGAAGGGTTATGTGAAGGCGGAGTATCGGCTCGAGCAGATCGGTATTGACGTGGACAACTTGCCTCCGGGATCCGAGTTCCTGATTGAGGATGGGGACTATCTCCGCAGTGCTGTCTCAGTCAACTATGTCTACGACAGCAGGGACAGTAACATGCTTCCCCGGCGGGGACACCGGTTTAATGTAGGTGCCACTCTGGCAGGCGGTTTCCTCGGGGGGGATGTGGACACTTACAGCCTGAGCGCGAGTGGATCGAAGCACTGGAATCTTCCCTGGGATTTGATTTTCAATGTGAACGGAGCAGCCACGGTAGTGGACGCGATCGACGGGAGAGTGCCTATCTTTGAACGACAGATGCTCGGGGGAGCGCGTAACCTGCGAGGTTTCGATACTCGCGACGTTGGCCCGCGAGATCCGGTGACGCAGTCCGTGCTGGGTGGGAACACCTCCGCGTATGGCACGGTGGAACTGACTTTCCCAATCGTGGCCCAGGTGCGTGGGGCGGTCTTTGGTGATATCGGTTTCGTCAACGAGGATTCCTTCGATTTTTCTCCGGAAGAGATCCACAGCGATGTGGGCATCGGGGTGCGGGCGACCATCCCCTACTTCGGACCAATGGCGCTCGATTACGCGTTTCCGCTCCAGAGCGAGGACGCTGCTGACGACGGGGGGCGCATCCAGATTTATCTCAACTACCAGTACTAGGGGCGGGCTTCCCGCCACCTGAGTCTCGATTGCCGGGGGGCTCTTGCCTTAGAGGGTTGTTTGGATGAAGGCCTGCCCGGGCAGCTGCTGACCCGAAGGGTTGCGAACGGTGAACCGATCCTTCCCGGTGAATTTCCTCCTGCGGAACCCGAGTGCGGGGACCTCTTTCGCTGGGTCGCCACCACGGACCGCGACGCTCGTGATCATCCCGGCTTCCTCATCCTCGAAAAGCAGGCTGGCCCCGGGGATGGTTTCCGGGGGTGCAGTGAGGGAAACGAGGTGTCGGTTGGTTCGCCCGGACGTTCGCATGCGGGAGATCACCTCCTGGCCGAGGTAGCAGCCCTTTTCGTAAGAAATCGCATAGCCATCAAGCCCGGCTTCCGGGGGGAGGAGCCCCGGTGTCAGCTCGGCACCCCACTGGGGAAGACCTGCTTCCGTGACGGCGAGACGGAAGTCCGTCCGGGTGCCCTCCTTCAGGCCCGCCACGGTCACCGGCTCGCGGGAAAACAGGTCGAGGCCGGTGTGCTCAGGATGTGGAGCATGCAGTCGGGCGGTCTTCCATAGGAGGGACGTCGGCAGTGACTGGTCCCCGAGGAGGTCGACCGCCTCGGGGCTGAGGTGGGCGACGTGCCAATCTTCTGACTCATCGGTAAGTTCCACGTCGTCGGCAATGAGGTAGCGATCGAGGCGAGCGAAGAGAGAGTCGCGCAGTTCAATGGGGGCATCGATGAGGTAGCTTTCTTCCTCTTCGCGGATATGGCAGACCGCTTCAAGCTGCCCTTTCGCATTGAGCACACAGGCTGGGACTGCCGTTGACCGGGTGGCAAGATGCACGTCCTGGGTGACCTGCCCATTGAGGAATCGCAGGCGATCCGGACCGCTCAGCCGCAGCACGGTGTGCGGGGAGAGGCGGTAGAGAACAGGGGCGGAGGAAGGTTGGGTCATTGTGCCGGTTCAAACTGCTTGAAGAGGATTGAAAAATCGAATTCTCCCTCGCCCTCCTCAGCGCGTTTCTGCATCTGGGCGGCTGTGTTCTCGATGCCCGGGGTCTGCAGCCCGGCCCGTTCAGCCAGATCCAGCATATAGCGGGAATCCTTGAGCATGTTGGACAGTGAGAAGTGAGGTTCAAAATCACCCTCCGCCATGCTGACGACCTTCATGCTCGCGAGCACGGAGGCGCAGGCATTGGGCTTGATCGATTCGAGATAGGTCGCTGCCGGAATGCCGTGCGCGAGATTGATTCTGAGTCCCTCCGCAAGGGCCTGCACGGTCGATGCGGTGATCAGATTGGTAGTGAGCTTGAGGATGGTGGCCGCGGCCGGGGAGTCGACCTCCATGATCTGGGTGGAGGTCACCTCGAGAAAGGGGCGGACCTGTTCCAGAACATCCGTGTGGCCACCCGCATAGTAGACCAGAGCGGCATTGCCGGCAGCCACCTTGCTGCCCGTAAAGGGGGCGTTGAGAAAGTCGCAACCGAGCTCGGCACACCGTGCGACAAGGAAGTTCGTGGTCTCATAGTCCACGGTAGCGTGGTTGACGAGAGTCTTCCCTGGCCCGAGGACACCTTCAATCCTTGAGAAGATGTCACAAACGGCGGGAACGTCTTTGAGATAAACAGCGAGGATATCTGACTCCCGGGCGGCAGCGACGGGATCGGAGACAAAGTCCTCGCGATCCCGCGGAGACCGGCTCCAGGTTTTCGTGGGATACCCTGCTGCCGAGATGTGATCGGCTGCGCGGGAGCCGATAATCCCCAGGCCAAACACTGTGATGGAAGGGAGAGGAGAGGAACGATTGCTCATGGGAACGATCTAGGTTCCGGGCCGGTTGTGAGCAAGTCTCTCTCGGGGAAGAGCACCTTCTTTTGTGGATGCAGGGCCGGCTTTCCGCATCGGACTAGTTGAGTCGTGGTCTTGTGAATAAATTGTAAAATCTTGACTTAATCCTTGATTTGAGGCACTTCCGTCGCCCGAGAGACCGGTTTTCCGACCTTGCCCTTGGCTGCCCCGGCTTCCTGACTGCGACACGGATTTTAGGATATGGAATTGCTCAAGTGGAGTTGGTATGTGGCCTATGTGCTCGTCCTGATCGGGCTCTCAGGCTACGGCTGTCACCGGCTTTGTATCATCTACCTCTACCTGCGGCACTCGTGGCGCCGCCCCGAGGCAAAGGAGAGGTTCGAGGAGTTGCCCACGGTCACCGTGCAGTTGCCGGTTTTCAATGAGTTGCATGTGGTGGAGCGTCTTCTTACCTCGGTAGCGAGGCTGGATTATCCGAAAGACAAGCTGCAAATCCAGCTTCTGGATGATTCCACGGACGAAACAACGGAGATTGCGAGAACGGAAATCGATAAGCTCAAGGCGCAGGGATTTGATGCTGAGCTCATCCATCGCGAGGACCGCACAGGCTTCAAGGCGGGCGCGCTGGAGAACGGGCTGAAAACCTCGACAGGCGAATATGTCTTCATCCTCGATGCGGACTTCGTCCCCAATCCGGATGTCCTGCGGGAAACCATTCACTACTTCACTGATGACCAGATCGGCCTGATCCAGACGCGCTGGGGTCACCTCAATCGAAATTACAATCTGCTCACCAGGGTGCAGGCGATGTTTCTGGACGGCCACCTCGAGCTGGAACAGACCGCTCGCAACAGAAGCGGACGGTTTTTCACCTTCAATGGCACGGGTGGCATCTGGCGCAAGCAGTGTATCATCGATGCGGGTGGATGGGAGCACGACACGCTCACCGAGGACATGGACCTCAGCTACCGCGCCCAATTGCGTAACTGGCGCTTTATCTTTCTCAACGAGGTGGAGACCCCGGCCGAGCTTCCGGTCGACATGGACGGATTCAAGAGCCAGCAGCACCGATGGACCAAGGGGTCGATCCAGTGCTGCAAGAAAGTGCTGCCGGCAATATGGCGCAGCAAGTTTCCGCTTTACGTGAAGCTGGAAGCGACTGCCCACCTGACCGCCAACTTCGCCTGGCTGCTGCTGATGGTGTTGTGCTTCCTCATTTTCCCAAACACGAAATACCAGCCGGAAATGAGTGACTGGGTCAGGGCGTTGATTCACATCCCGATTTTCATCTTTGCCTCGGGTTCGGTAGTCTTCTTCTACCTCATGTCCCAGAAGGCTCTCAATCCGAAGGGCTGGTTCAGGGAAATCATCTATCTCCCATGCCTGCTCGCGCTTGGGATCGGGATGTCGATCAACAACACGCGCGCCGTGCTGGAGGCCCTGTTCAACATGCAGTCCGGATTTGTTCGGACGCCCAAGTATGGGATTGAAAAGAAAAAGGCGGAGAACGTATCCACGGACCGGAAGAGGCGATACAAGGCGATCAAATCGGTGACGCCGGTTCTGGAATTTCTGTTTGGGCTCTTCTTCCTTTTTGTCCTGCTCGATGCGCTTCTGAGCGGTAATTTAGTTTCCTTTATTTTCCTCCTTCCTTTCCCAATAGGCTTCTTCTATACTTCGCTCTCCTCTTTCGCGATTTCGTGGAATGCCGCAGCTGGGGACCGGCAGACCGAGTAGAGCTGAAGAGGGCTCTTGCGTACTGCCTCTTTATGATTCCCAAGCTGTCCTGCTGCCCCGCCATCCTCTCCTTAGCCGCTCTCTCCAGCCTGTGCCTGAGCAGTTGTGCCCGGCTGGATATGGGCAACAAGGTTCTCGTGAGCGTTCGCGATCAGAAGATGATGATCGTGAATGACGGGCAGCCGGTGAAGAGCTATTCGATTTCCACGTCCAAGTTCGGCCTGGGAGACCGGCCGGGTAGCAAGTATACGCCCTTGGGGACGATGCGTATCGCCCGCAAGATCGGGGATGGAGCGCCCAGTGGGGCAGTCTTCAAGAGCCGCCGTCGCACGGGAGAGATTCTCCGGCCCAATTCTCCAGGGCGTGATCCGATCGTTTCGCGTATTCTCTGGCTCAAGGGCACGCAGGACAAGAACAGGAATGCCTATCGGCGTTTCATCTATATTCACGGGACACCCGAGGAGTGGCGGATTGGCACTCCGGCCAGTTACGGGTGTATTCGCATGAGATCCCGTGATATCATTGACCTTTACCGGCGCGTCGGGGTGGGAGCCGAGGTGAAGGTGATCCGTGGATCGCTACTCCGGACCCCGCCTGTGCCACAGGAGGGCCAATTTGTGAGACGCCCCGAGCCGCAGGCCCTGCCCGCTGCTTCCGAGCGCAGGCTTCGGCGGGCCGGTCCCTCCATTTGAGGCTCATTTCTCTCAGATTCAGCCAATTTCGGCTGCGCGTGCTTGACAGAAGGGCCGCCTTGCCTAGGTTCGTCGCCCCCTCGGGGGACATCTGCATATGGCAAATTCAAAATCTGCGCTCAAGCGGGTCCGCCAGATAAAGCGGCGTACCGATCGCAACAAGGGGCTCCGCACCAAGGTGAAATCCCTGCGGAAGAGGGCCATCGACGCTGCTGAGGCAGGGAAGACGGAGGAAGCGCAGGACAGCCTGAAGCAATTTTCTTCCGCCGTGGATCGAGCCCACAAGAAGGGCATCTACCACAAGAACAAGGCTGCAAACCTCAAGAGCAAGACCGTGAAGGCCCTCAAGGCCGCCGCGGGTTCCTGATTCAGCGTTTTCTGGAATACCGGTTGTCAACCGGGTTCTTCCCCCCCAGCCCCCTGGACTGTGGAAAGTAAACCGTGCAGCGAGCGCTTCGCCAAGGCGCAGGAGATTGCCTCCAATCCCGGGGAATATCAGGTCTGCGAAGGATGCGAATCGATCGTAGGGCTTGGCACGGTCGTTTGTCCCAATTGCCACGGCTACCGGTTTGATGGGGATCCTGCCCGGGTGGTCGATCAGGCCCTCCTCCTGGGATCCCGGGAAAAACGTTCGGTAATTGCCGAGGACCTTGCCTGAGCGGAAGTTGGAAGAGCGTAGCCTTCCGGCTGGATCGAGCGCGGCAGAGGTGGCTCAAATCCTACCGACCCTTGGGCTTCTCGTTCAGCGGTAGCTGATCGGGAGCCCATTCTCGAGGTGCTGGAGGAGCTTCTGGTGGGCAGCGTCCACTTCTTCACTCTTGAGGGTGCGGTCGACCGCCCGGTAGAGGAAACTGTAGGCAACCGACTTGCGGTCGGCGGGAAGTTTTTCTCCGCTGGGATCGCGGAAGACATCGAAACAGGTGAAGCTGATCAGGAGCGGCTCGTTGAGTTTCTTGATCGCCTTCTCAATCTCGTCATTGGCAAGACCTGCAGGGGCCTCCATGGCGGCATCGCGGGAGGAGCCGGGAAACTGGGGCAGTTCCTCAACGTGTGAGTGGCTGCTCCGCAGCTCGCAGAGGCGGGCAAGATCGAGCTCGGCGAGGTAGACCGGGAATTCGAGATCGAGTTCCCGGCCCCGGGAAGGAGAGAGCTGGGCGAAGGAGCCGATCGTCTTGCCGTTGGCGGTGACCTGGGCGGCCTGCAGAAAGTTTCCGGACCGCGCGGGAGCAAACTGGATTGCCGACCCGGGGAGGAGGGCCTCGATCACGCCCTTGAGGGCGAAGGCATCACTGTGGCAGTTGTGCTTGCTGGTCCAGGACTCCGGGTGGCTGGTGCCTCCAACCAGGATGCCGAGGGCATCTGTCTCCAGATCGGTAGCCTTTCCTCCGCCGGCATTGCGGAAGCAGCGGCCGGTTTCGAAGAATCGTACCGCCTTGGCACCCTGACGGACATTCCGGCTTGCGGTGGCGAGCAGCCCCGGGGACAGGCTGGGCCTCATGACCCCGTGGTCCTCGCTGAGCGGCAGGCTGACCCGGATGACATCACCTTCCTGAAGGGGGCGCAGCGGCAGGGCGTCACGGAGTTGGTGATCCGCAATGAGCTTGATCGTCTGGGCCTCGAAAAAACCGAGGCCGGCGAGCTGCTTCTTGAGGTCCAGTTCCTGGTCGTAGCGCAGATCGACGCTGCTCGGCAGACTGGGCTTTCCGAGATTCCGGGATGGGATCGCGTCGAGACCGGCTACCCGGACGACTTCCTCCGCGAGATCGATATGGCGTTGCAAATCGAGGCGGTAGCTTGGGACCTGCCACGTGTTTCCGTCGCTGGAGGTGAGTCCCAGCCGTTCGAGGGCGCTCCGGGCGTCTGCACTTGAGACGGATCCTCCAACCAGTTGCTGCAGTTTCTGGTGGTCCAGAGACACGGTGCCGGTCAGGACAGGCGCTTCGCCGGCTGACAGCGTGGGACCCTCGATCGTTCCTCCCGCGAGCTCGACGATGAGACGGGCGGCAAGGGCTGAGGCAGGAAGGACCCCCTGAGGGTCGGCTCCCCGCTCAAAACGGTAGGAGGAGTCGGAATGAAGATTGAGCCTCCGGGCGGTGCGACGGATAGAGACCGGATCGAACCAGGCGGATTCGAGCAGGATGTCGGTGGTGGATTCCACCACGCCGGAGTCCAGTCCACCCATCACGCCTGCGAGGGCAAGAGGGGCATCCGCCTCGTCTGAGATGACGCAGTCGCTGGCCAGGAGCCCATAGGTCTCCTCGTCGAGGGCGGGAAACTGCTCCCCGTCCCGGGCGTTGCGCACACGAATTCCACCCGTGACCCTGGAGGCATCGAAGGCATGAAGAGGCTGACCGAGTTCGTGCAGAACGAAATTGGTAATGTCGACAACGTTGTTGATGGGGCGCAGTCCGATCGCCTCGAGCTTGCTCCTGAGCCACTGGGGGCTTTCGCCGACCTCTACGCCCCTGATCCGGACCATGGTGTAAAGGCGGCAGGTAGACTGTCCCTTCACGGTGACAGCGTCTCCAGCCGGAGAGGTCTCAGGAGGTGAAATTTCAGGATGCTTGGACGTGCGGCCGGTCAGGGCCGCGAGTTCGCGGGCCATTCCCCAGTGGCTGAGAAGGTCGGGGCGATTTGGAGTGACCTCAATTTCGAAGATGGTGTCGGTTTCAACGAATTGATGCACGGGTTTCCCGGTTTCCCAGTCCGCCGGCAGAATCATGAGCCCGCTGGCATCCGCGCCGAGGCCGATTTCGACTGCGGAGCAAAGCATGCCGCGCGACTCGACCCCGCGCATCCTGGTTTCGCCGATCTTGAATCCGCCCGGAAGCTCGGCGCCGGGCAGGGCGCAGGGCACCTTGTCGCCGACCTTGTAGTTTTTCGCTCCACAGACAATCTGGCGGAGCTCGGCCTCGCCAGTGTCCACCTGGCAGACGCTGAGTCGATCTGCGTTCGGGTGCTGCACGGATTGTCGCACCTCGGCCACGATTACAAGGTCCGTGGAGACACCCTGTTCTGAGATTCCCTCCACCTCAACGCCCGCAAAAGTGAGGATGTCATCAAACTCGGCGTTGGAGAGGCCGGCGAGGTCGAGGTGGTCACTGAGCCAGTTCTTGGAAACTAACATGAGAATGGTGGGTGGTGGGCGGGAAGCTCTGACGGTGATTGAAGCGGAAGGTCGTTGCTTGGTTCGGCAGGCCATGCCTCCCGACGGTTGGGTTCTTCCTCAGGAAAACTGAGTCAGGAACCTCACATCGTTTTCGATGAGAAGACGGATGTCCTTGATTCCCCATTTGATCATGGCCAGGCGATCAATACCCATGCCGAAGGCAAACCCGGTGACCTTGTCGGGATGGTAGAGCTCGTCGCCCCGCGCTGTGCAGATTTCCTCAAAGACGGCGGGATCCACCATTCCGCAGCCAGCGACCTCGATCCACTTTGGTGCCTGTCCCCTGACGTGGAACTTGACGTCGATCTCGAAACTGGGCTCGGTGAAGGGGAAGAAGTGCGGCCGGAAGCGAACCTCGGTTTCCTCCCCGAACATGGCCCGGTAGAAAAACTCGAGGGCTCCCTTGAGATCACCGACCTGAACGTCGGTGTCGACGTAGAGCCCCTCCAGCTGGTTGAAAACACTCAGGTGCGTGGCGTCAATTTCGTCGCGACGGTAGGCAGAACCCGGGGCGACAATCCGGACGGGTGGCGCCTCGGTTTGCATGGTCCGGATCTGTACGGTCGAGGTGTGCGTGCGCAGGAGTTTTCCGCTGTCAAAGTAGAAGGTGTCCTTCTCGTTACGGGCGGGGTGCTCGGGGGGAGTGTTGAGGGCATCAAAGCAGTGGAACTCGGTCTCGATTTCGGGGCCTTCCGCGAGCGCAAAGCCAAGGCGGCGCAGGATCCCAAGGGCGCGATCCTTGAGCTGGGTGAGAGGGTGGAGGTTTCCCGGGTGGAGGGGGCGCCCGGGAAGCGTGAGATCCAGCCCGTCGAGGGCGGCCCGGTCGGCTTCATCCTGGAGGGCGGTTTTCTTGGCCTCGAGGGACTCCGTGATGGCTCCCCGGGCGGCGTTCAGGAGCTGGCCGGCCACCGGCTTCTCCTCCCGGGAAAGATCTTTCATCCCGGCGGAGGCGGCTGTCAGGCGCCCCTTCTTGCCGAGAAAGGCAACGCGGGCCTCATCGAGTTCCTGTTCGCCGGAAGCCGCTGCGATGGCAGCAAGGGCGTCAGCTTGAATCTTGGTAATTTCCTCCTTCATTCCAATCGGGCCCGGCTACCGGGGGTTGAGCTCATGAATCACCTGCCTGTAAGAGTTCGGTTCTGACAAAAAAAAGGGCCGCGCACTGGCGGCCCTGGAGCATTGGTCAAGTGGTCAGCTCAGGCTGCCTTGCTCTCGAGGGCCGATTTGGCCGTTTCGAAGATGGCATCAAACGCAGCGGAATCGTGGACGGCCAGATCGGAAAGGATCTTGCGGTCGACCTCGACACCAGCGGCGTTGAGGCCCTCCATAAATCGAGAATAACTCAGACCCCTCTCACGCACGGCAGCGCTGATCCGCTGGATCCAGAGGCGCCGGAACTGGCCCTTGCGCTTCTTACGATCGTAGTATTCGTGTTGCCGCGCCTTGTAGACGGCATCCTTGGCGTAACGATAGAGCTTGGAGCGGAATCCGCGGAAGCCCTTGGCCCGCAGGAGGACGCGCTTGCGTCGTTTGCGGCTGGCGGGGCCGTTGGTGGCACGTGGCATGTTTCTGTCTTCTCTGGAACGGATTGTTTCAGTCTTCCTCCCACAGTCTCATCCGTTCGTATCCCGCGGAGGGCGGGCAGGCTGTGAAGAGGCCGTGCCGGGGTGGCACGATGGCACGTGAGCAGGAGCAGCCGACTACGAGAAGGGGAGGTTCTCCTTCACGTTCTTCAAATCTGCTTCGGAAACCAGCGTCGCCTTGCGAAGGTTACGCTTACGCTTACGGTTCTTCTTCTGAAGAAGGTGCCGCTTGCCTTGTTTCCGCCGCAATACCTTTCCGGAGCCGGTCACCTTAAATCGCTTGGCGACCGCCTTCCGGGTTTTGGCTTTTCCTGCAGCGCGAGCCATGGGGCGCGGAGGCTATCCGCCGAATCCGGGAATTCAAGGGATTTCCCTCTTTTTTGGAGATTTTTGCGGGGCACAGCCCCGGAGGGCGTCATCCTGCGGCGGGAAAGCCGTCGAATCAGGAGTCTTCGGCAGACCGGGATATCGATTCATGGGGGGCAGAGAGGGAGGAGAACGCTCCTCTTCATGACTCAGGGGGTGAGCAATTCCCTGCTGATGACCTGATTCTCGTGCATCTGAAGGTGATAGAGGGCCATTTCCGCGCGGCTGGAGGACGGGTCGACGAGGCTGGGTTCTATCGTGGGTCCCAGTGCACCGAACACGGAGGTGAGATCCATCTTCCATGTTCCGCTTTCCCGGAGGAAGGTTACCTTGATGTCTTCCTGCCATTGACCGGGTGGCAGCAGGACAGGAGCGCGGGCCGTCCTGCCCTCGCCATCGACGGAAATGTCGCCAAGATCGAGGAAGTGGGGGGCCCCACCGGGAAAAGTCATCCGGGAGAAGGCATCGAGGATCAGGGTCTGGCTGTCGAGGCCCTCGAGTTCCCTCGGGTCATAGCGGTGACGCAGGACGAGGCAGGTGAAGAGATCAAAGGTGGGAAGGGTGCTCAGGCCGGCATCATCGGCAGTGCGCGCGATGGGGAGGATGCGGTCATAGTAGCGGTAAGTCCGCTGGCTGATGTATTTTGCTGCTGTCGTGTTGTCCCTTGCAAAGAAGGCATCGCTGAAGTCCCGGAAGGTCTTCCGGATGTCGTTGCGTTGTTTGTTGCGTGACTCCTCGCAGGAGAGGAGGGCGAGGGAGAATACGGGAATCCAGAGCCACTTGATCATGCCAGAGCATCGCGGAGGGCACGTGTCAGAGCCTCGTCCTGAGAGGGGAAGACCGTGCGCAGATTGAGGAGGAAGGCGTCTTCCTGGACGTAGCCGATCACGGCTGGTTCAGCAAAGCGCAGGCGCTGGGAGAGCGTCTCCAGTCCCATCCCGGACGGGACAATCCTGAGGGCCAGGGAAGGGAATTCGGCCCGCGGCATGGTGCCGCCGCCTGTCTGTGAGGTCGTTTCCTCGATGGTGAGCTCAGACTTCAGTTCACCGAGTTCGGCGAGGATCGATTGGCCCCGGGCCCGGAGATCATCGAGAGGCAGGGCCAGAAAGTTGAGGGTGGGAATGTCGGGGTGTTCCTGGCCCTTGCTACGCAGGTAATCGTCGATGCACTCCTGCAGCACGGTCAGGATGAGCTTGTCGCAGCGGACGGCGCGAAAGAACGGTTCGGACTTCACCCGGGCCACGAGGTCAGCCCGACCCGCTATGATTCCGGCCTGCGGTCCCCCGAGGAGCTTGTCACCGGAGAACGTGATGAGATCGATTCCATTCCGGAGGGCCTCCTGGGGGGTGGGCTCATGATCGATGGGAGCGAGTTCGTCGGTATTCATGAGAGCCCCGGAACCGAGATCCTCGACAAGGGGAATACCGTGGTCCCTTGCGAGGGCAGCGAGTTCCGGCACTGGCGGCTCGTCCGTGAAGCCGCCGAGGTAAAAATTGGATCGATGCACCTTCAGTATCAGGGCGGTGCGCTCTGTGAGGGCTTCGCTGTAGTCCCGGATGTGGGTCTTGTTTGTCGCGCCTACCTCGACGAGACGGGCTCCGGAGGTTTCGAGAACTTCGGGGATTCGGAAGCCGCCTCCGATCTCGACCAGCTCGCCGCGACTGACAATCACTTCGTTGCGGCCCGGTTCCAGGAGTGTGCGCAGGGAGAGGACGAGGGCTGCCGCACAGTTGTTGACCGCGGTGGCGGCCTCGGTTTCGAGGAGGACGGCCAGGGCGGTCTCCAGGTAGCCGGCTCGTTTACCACGTTTCCCGTCGAGGAGATTGAACTCCAGATTTGAGTATCCCGTAGCTACTTCATGGAGAACGCTGGCAGCCCGCTGCCCGAGTGGGGAGCGTCCGAGGTTCGTATGGATGAGGACGCCGGTGGCGTTGATGACGGGTTGCAGCCGGGAGGAGGCGAAGGAGCGGAGTCCGCTTCGGATTTCCCGCTCAATGGTTTCGCGATCAGCCCCTTCGCCCCGGGCAAGGCGCTCACGCCATTGGGACTGGGCCTGTTTCACGAAGCCGGTGACAAGCGGTCGAGGCAGGCTCACGCTGCCTGCCAGCGCCTGAGCGAGTTTCTCGACGGAGGGGAGCTGGCTGAAATCGGGCATGGAGGCTGGGGGTGGGACCGGGGTCAGGAATGTTGAGGCGACGGGGAATCCAGAGAGGTGAAGAGGATTTCCCTGATTACTTTCCGGTATCCGCCTGTTTCTCCGGGAGGCAGGCATCGCAGAGTTCGCGTCCATCTGCGGTCACGCGGAACTCCCTCCCCGGGTGCGACGCTTCGGTTGCACCACATTGGGCGCACTCGTGAAAGGTCTTGCTTCCAGAAGCCGAGTCCTTCTGGAAGGCGGCCCGCCGGGCGGAGACCTTCCCGCGCACAGCATACCACTTGCCGAAGCGCGGCACGGCCCAAACGAGGTAGGGCAGGAAGGTGAGGGCGGTGTGGGCGGTGATATCCCAGCCCCGGAAACATTGCAGGAGCGTGATGACACCAAGGATGATGGCGAGAACGCCGATTTTCACCGGCAGGATGAGAAAGAGCCGGAACTCTATGTTCGGGAAGAGGGTGGCGAAGGCGATGAACACCGCCTGGTAGAGAATGAGGCCGCCGTGGCCTCCAAAGAAGAACGGTCCTTGCAAGAAATTGGCCAGGATCATGCAGGCCAGGGTGGCGTAGACGTAGAGCGACGTTCGGAACTCGCCCCATGCGTGTTCAAGTGAATCGTTGATCAGAAAGGTGATCTTCAGGAGAAAAAACATGAACAGGGTCATGAGAAGGGGCATTCCGACCGGCGTGATGGGAGGAATCGCGATGAACGAGATGACCCGCCAGTATTCTCCCTCGGCTATCGCTTCCCGGTTGAACCGGAAGAGGTTGAGCGTGTCCAAGTTGAACAGGATGAGGACGAAGACAAAAAAATGGATGATGCCAATTCCCCGGATAAGCCCGGGAAAGGCGATCCACCTGAACTTTTTTTCGAGGGAACTAGCGATGCCCACGAGGTGAACAAAGGCCCGGAGGCGCTCATTGACAAGCCCCATCCCTCCTCACAGCATCCTCCGCGTGAGCGGAGAGCTGAAGGAATCGCCCCTGCAGGAGGTGCATCTGGACCTGGGTGCGAAAATGGTAGGCTTTGCGGGCTGGGACATGCCGATTCGTTACGGCTCGATTCTGGAGGAGCATCAGGCCGTCCGTGAATCGGCGGGTGCTTTCGATATCTCCCATATGGGGCAGTTTCTTGTCGAGGGGCGGGATGCGGCGGCTTGGCTCAACGGGTTGCTCACAAACAATGTGGATAACCTGGCGGCTGGTCAGGGGCACTACACGTTTCTCCTCAATGAGGAGGGAGGCGTGATTGACGATCTTCTTTTATACCGGTTGCGGGAGGACTCCTTTTTTCTCGTGGTCAACGCATCCAAGACTGCGGAGGACTATGCCTGGCTTAAGGGGCGCAGGGAGGGAAAGGTCGATTTGGAGGACCGGAGTGTGGAAATGGCGGGAATCGCGGTGCAGGGGCCCCGTGCCACGGATGTCTATTCCCGCATGATGGGCGGCCGAACACTGCCTCCCCGCAACGAGGTGGACGATTTCGAGGTGGAAGGGCAGCGCATGCTGGTCTGCCGGACGGGCTACACCGGTGAGGATGGATTTGAGCTGTTTTGCGGGGCCGGAGGAGGGGCTCATTGGTTCCGGAGCTCTCTGGATGATGGAGCTCGAGCCTGTGGGCTGGGGGCGAGGGATACCCTGCGGCTGGAGATGTGCTACCCCCTCAACGGTTCGGATCTGAGCGCGGAGCGAACTCCCCTGGAGGCGGGGTTGGGCTATTTTGTTGATCTTGGGAAAGGGGATTTTGTCGGAGCGAAGGCGCTTCAGTCCCAGAAGGCGGAAGGTCTGCGGGAGGCTCTGAGGCCAGTACGCTGCCTGGAAACTGGTCCGCCCATCCGGCCCGGGTGCGTGGTCCTCGACAGCGAGGGAAGCGAGTTGGGGCGGCTGAGCAGCGGGACCCTTTCGCCCTCTCTGGGGCTCGGAATCGGGTTGGCTTATCTCCCGCGGGAGGTGTCCGGGGCCGGGACGGCCCTGGGTGTCGAGGTGCGGGGACGCACGATTCCCGCAGAAGTGGTGAAAAAGCCTTTTTACAAGAAGGGTTAACGCGCTAGGAATTCCTTGAGCAGTGCAATGAACATTCCCGATCATCTTCGATACACGCAGGATCATGAGTGGGTCAGAATCGACGGCGACGTCGCGACGGTAGGCATCACGGATCATGCACAGGAAGAACTGAGTGACGTGGTTTTCGTGGAACTTCCGTCGGTAGGACGGGCGGTGGGCAGCGGAGACGAGGTGGGGACGGTCGAGTCCGTTAAGGCCGCCAGTCCGATCTATTCACCGGTGGGAGGAGAGGTGATTGAAATCAACACGGAGGCAGAAAGTGACCCGTCCATGGTTAACACCAGTCCCTACGAGGACGGCTGGATCTTCAAGGTTCGCTTTGAGGATGAGAGCGATCTGGATGATCTGCTTGATGCCGGGGGCTATGAAGACCTGATCAGTTGAGATCATGGGAGTTTCAGCCGTACGCCTTGGCGCTCCCCCTTCCTCACCAATGTCCATTCCCCAGGGTTTTCCGGAGCGGCATATCGGGCCGTCGCCGGAGGCGTGCCGTGAGATGCTGAACGATCTGGGGTGTGCGTCCCTCGATGAACTCGTGAACGAGGCGGTCCCGGACACCATTCGTCTGGAAAAGGCTATTGAGCTGCCCGAACGCTCCAGCGAAACCGCGGCCCTTGCCGAGTTGCGGGATCTCATGGCGCGGAACACGGTGCTCAAGTCGTTCATCGGGCAGGGCTACCATGGAACAGTCACGCCAGCAGTGATTCAACGCAACATCCTTGAGAACCCCGGCTGGTATACCGCCTACACTCCCTATCAGGCTGAGATCGCGCAGGGCCGACTGGAGGCCCTGCTCAATTTTCAGACCATGGTGGTCGATCTTACTGGAATGGATGTGGCCAACGCGTCGCTCCTTGATGAAGGAACAGCGGCGGCGGAGGCCATGACGATGGCACGGTCCGCGGTTTCCCGCGCAACGACGTTCTTTGCGGACCAGAACTGCCACCCGCAGACTCTCGATGTTTTGCGGACCCGGGCCGAGGCCGCCGGGGTGCATCTTGAGATTGGGGACTGGCAGAGTTTCGCACCCGTCGAGGGCGAGCTTTGCGGGGCCCTGGTCCAGTATCCCGACACCCTCGGATCAGTCCACGACTATGAACAGTTCGCGTCCACGGTTCATCAGGCTGGTGGGCTGCTGGTAGTGGCCGCCGACCCTCTGGCGCTGACGATGCTCAGGGAGCCGGGTGCTTTCGGGGCCGATTTGTGCGTGGGGTCGACGCAGCGCTTTGGAGTTCCGCTGGGATTCGGAGGACCACATGCTGCGTATCTTGCCTGTCGCGATGCCCTGAAACGGAAGCTGCCGGGACGGTTGGTGGGAGTGTCGGTCGATAGCGCGGGGAAGCGGGCCTACCGGCTGGCCCTCCAGACCCGGGAGCAACACATCCGTCGGGACAAGGCCACCTCGAACATCTGTACGGCTCAGGTCCTGCTGGCGGTGATGGCGTCGATGTATGCTGTCTACCACGGCCCGGAAGGGCTGCGGAGTATTGCGAGGCGGATACACGCTCTGACCGGGCGGCTGGTCACCGCTTTGCGTGAAGGAGGGATTCCGTGCAGCGGGGACCACTATTTTGACACGGTTACCTTCACGCTGGAAGGGAACGGGGCGGAATTTGTCCGGAAGGCTCAGGAGAAGGGTTACAACCTGCGGTTCTTCCGGGACGGGAGGGTTGGAATATCCCTCGACGAAACAGCAGGGGAGGAGGATGTCCTGGCGCTCCTGAAGTGCCTTGGATTAGCCGAGGGAGAGGATGCCGGCGGGGGAATTCCCCCGGAGCTCTCGCGCAGGACACCCTTTCTCGAGAGCGAGGTGTTCCACCTCTACCACAGCGAGACGGAGATGATGCGCTACCTGCGTCGCCTCGAGGGCAAGGACCTGGCTCTCAATGAGTCCATGATTGCCCTGGGATCGTGTACCATGAAGCTCAATGCCGCTGCCGAAATGATGCCGGTGACCTGGCCGGAAGTCGGAGCGATTCATCCGTTTGCCCCCGGGGGGCAGACCGAGGGCTATCGCGCAATGCTGTCCTCACTGGAGGACTGGCTGGCAAGAATTACAGAATTTGCGGCCGTTTCGTTACAGCCGAATGCTGGTTCTCAGGGTGAGTATGCGGGCCTCCTGACTATCCGCTCCTATCATCACGACCGGGGAGACGCCCAGCGCGATATCTGTCTTATTCCGGTATCCGCCCACGGAACGAATCCAGCCTCGGCTGTAATGGCCGGGTTCCGAGTGGTAGCGATAAAGTGCGACGAAGAGGGGAACATCGACGTGAAGGATCTCCAGGCCAAGTGCGAGAAGCATAGTGGTGAGCTGGGGGCGCTGATGGTAACCTATCCTTCGACGCACGGGGTTTTTGAGGAGAGTATTCTCGATGTCTGCGAAACCGTGCACCGGCACGGCGGGCAGGTGTATATGGATGGCGCCAACATGAATGCCCAGGTAGGTCTATGCAGTCCCGGAGGGATCGGGGCGGATGTCTGCCACTTGAACCTGCACAAGACCTTCTGTATTCCCCATGGGGGAGGAGGTCCGGGAGTGGGTCCGATCGGGGTTGCCCGGCACCTTGTGAGCTACCTTCCCGGCCATGCAGAGCTCTCCCGCCGCGATGGTGTTGTTTCCGCCGCGCCATGGGGCAGCGCGTCCATCAATGTCATCTCATGGATGTATATCCGGATGATGGGAATGGACGGGTTGACGGCAGCGACCAAGGTGGCCCTCCTCAACGCGAACTATGTATCGCACCGTCTGGAGAGCTGTTTTCCGGTCCTGTATACCGGAAAGCAGGGTCGGGTGGCTCACGAGTGCATCATTGACCTGCGGCCCCTTCAGAAGGAATGTGGCATCACGGTGGAGGATGTGGCCAAGCGCCTGATTGACTATGGGTTTCATGCTCCCACGATGAGCTGGCCAGTGGCGGGTACGCTGATGATCGAACCCACCGAATCGGAGTCGAAGGAGGAACTGGACCGTTTCTGTGATGCCATGATTGCTATCCATGGAGAGATCCGGGAAGTGATCAACGGGGAGGCTGACGCTGAGAACAATGTATTACGGAGAGCACCTCACACAGCGGAGGTGGTCGCGTCTGATCGCTGGGAGCGGCCCTATTCTCGGGAGCGAGCGGCCTTTCCGGTTGCGCGTCTGCGGGAGCACAAGTTCTGGCCTTCGGTGGGACGCATCGACAATGTGCACGGTGACCGGAACCTGGTGTGCACCTGCGAGGGAATGGAAGCCTACGAAACCGACTGATGAGCAGGGACGGGGAAGAAACGGACAAGCCCTCACCGATTGACTGGGAGGACTGGCGTCCTGAAATGCGTGCCACCCTGATGTTTATCCTGGATGGTGACGAAGTGCTTCTCATTCGAAAATTGCGCGGTATCGGAGCGGGTAAGATCAATGGGCCGGGAGGAAAGATCGACCCTGGTGAAACCCCGCTCGAGGCCGCCGTGCGAGAGACACAGGAGGAGCTCGAGGTTACTCCACTCAACCCTAGAAAGATGGGTGAGCTCTACTTCGCCATGAGTGACCTGCCGGATATTTTCGTGCATGTCTACATGGCCCGGGAATACGAAGGGACGGCGAGCGAAACACCGGAGGCCGTTCCGCTGTGGACCCATCGGCATCGGATTCCCTATGAACTGATGTGGGAAGATGATGAATACTGGCTTCCGCGCATGCTGGAGGGTGGCTTGTTTCGCGGTCGATTTTACTTCGAGGGTGAACGTATTCAGTGGATGAAGATCGACTGGGACGTCGATGATTTTGACTAGTGGCCGGGGCAGGCTCCTCAAGGGGCTGCCGGGTCCGGCTCCACTGCAGTGTGGACGAAGCCGCAGCTGAAAAGAAAAACCCGCTCGGGTGAACGAGCGGGCTTTCGAAATGGTCCGCCGTGCCGTCCTTGACTTCGCGAGCCACGTTCCCGTAGCCCAATAGGTTGGGGACTTCCACCGAATTGAGGCCGTCCAATAAAGGCATGACTTCAAGACAGCGGGGCTGTCCCCTTTGTCAAAGCATCGGTCCGGGCGCGAGCCAAGATTTGACGCACACAGTAGACGGCTGAAAACTAGCCTAGGGAGTGGAAGATCGCAATCGGGTTTTCGCGTGAATTCAGTTTTCAGTCCATTTGGGTTGATCCTGGTGGACTTGGTTCCCACTCTCGACAGACTGGGGAATTCTGCATTTCTCTGGTTCCGAGGGCTTTTCGGGTTCGCAAATACAACGATCCAGGGTGCTGGTGGTCCCTCCGGGTCCTGTCTGGTCCTCTCGTTTAGCTGAACTTGGAGAAGAGTGTGGAGTTCGTCTTTTTGAATGGAAACGAATGGCAGGAAGTCCCGTATCCGGTGACCGGGAAAAGGTGATCTGGGGAGGGGTTGGGAATCTTCCGGGAAAGGGGACCTTCATATTCCCGCAGCTCAGCAGGGAGGCAGCCAGTTGCTTCCATGGTCGGGAGACCGGAAAGGGAGCGACGCCCTTTTGCGTCCTTTTGGAGGTGGGCGATTGAGCGAACCCGCGGCTTCTTTTGCTGCTGCTGGGCAAGGGTCATACCGTGCCAGCTGATGCCCTGATCCTATTGCTTGAAGTAGAAGGTGAGGTAGGCCGTGGCAGCCAGTTCCTCGGCGTGCATGCGTCGGGGCGCATCCATCCCGGCCCAGCTTTCGAGAAAGAGGATCTCCCGGTGCTCGGCGTTGTAACCGACAACTACCGAGGCGTGGAGGGGAGCCTTCTCATCTGGCCAGGTCTCGCGGGTAGCGGTATCCGGAGGGGGGATGCGGAACCCGGGGTTACGGGTCGCCTGGAGGGTCTGAAGGGAATGAATCCTGTTCCGTTCGCTGGAAAACCTGCGCCATACCACCACCGGAAGTCCACGGTCGATCGATACGCGGGCTTCCCTGAGCGAAAAGTCGTTGGACTTGTGCAGGTCGAGTCCAGACTCCCGGGCCACCGCGAGATAGAGTCGGGGGATCTGGGAGCCAGCTGCTGAACCGGTATTCCGGAACTTGCCAGCGACTGCGAGCCAGTCCTCATCAAGGTGCAGGCCAAAGTAGCGTGCAGCCATGGTCAGGGTATTCAGTCCGCAGTAGGGTTTGTAGCCCTGCGGAACGAGGGGAAATCCGGCGATACGGAGATCTCCGGTCCCGTTTCTGGTCACGCGGTTCTGGTAGGTGCGTTCCAGGTCCCTGGCGGATAGTCCGGACCGGTCAGCGTCGAGCCATTCACGGGTGGCAGAGGCTGCGGGTTGAATGAGGAGGCGGATGAGGCGTTCGCCTCCTACGATGAGTCGGAGAACGAGGTCTCCCTTCCGGTAGTCAGTCACCTCGGCACGCAGGGTGCGGGTCTTGCCAATCTGGTTCTCCCTTGGACGTTTGTCGGAGAGATCACGAAGGGTGTCGCGGAGAGTTGTGCCGGTCTCGTGGTAGAAGGCTGCAAATTCGCGTTGTTTGTCGGCAAGTCGGCGGTGCAGCTCCGCCTCCCGTTCACGACGGCTCAAGTCCGGGGGCAGGTTTTCATTGAGGTAACCAAAGTAGGATCCGGCATCGGCAAAAGTGATGGCGAGGGAGTCCAGTTGACCGGAGCGGTGGCGGGCCTGCACCATGATGGCGGGAAGGCCGAGGACCTTGGGCCGGGCGGCCAGGTAGGAGGCCGCCACCGTGCCGATGGGCGCTTCCTTCCGCCATGTCCCGGGCAGGTTTTCGTCACCCGCCCAGAGCCGGGGATTGAGTAGGCGGTCACCGATCTCGGTATCATTCAGGGGACTCTCGGCTTGGGCGAGGAATCCGCCGATCTGGTTAGGGATAGCGCCGAGCGGAGGTGCGAGCGCTGCCAGCACGCTGAGGAGAAGGGGCAGGGGTTTCATGAAATGGAGAGGTGTCGAGACCTTTGCCTCTTGTAGCGCGGAATGCACTCGGAGAAAGACCAGAAATTCTCTGCTTCTTCTGCTACGAGACCGGTGAAAATTGTTCGACGGCCTCTGCCAGTGAAGCAAAGGGGTCCTGTGCGGTGGGTACGAATTCATGGCCCACGAAGCCTGTATATCCGGTTTCGGTAATGGCGCGGGCGATGGCGGGGTAATTGAGCTCCTGATCGCGACCCAGTTCGTGGCGGCCAGGGACGCCGGCGGTGTGGAAATGGGCGAAATGCTCGATGTGCTGGCGAATGGTGGCGATCACGTCGCCCTCCATGACCTGCATGTGGTAGATGTCGTAGAGGAGCTTGAAGCGCGGGTGGCCGAGTTTCCGGCAGAGGGAGACTCCCCATTCGCTGTGATCGCACTGGTAGTCAGGATGATCGACCTTGGAGTTGAGCAGCTCCATCACGAGGACCACGTCATACTCATCGGCGAGGGGGAGAAGACGCTCCAGCCCAGCCGCACAGGTATCAATTCCCTCCTGATCGGAGAGACCCTCGCGGTTTCCGCTGAAGGTGATGACATGTGGGATGCCTGCTTCCGCGGCAGCAGGGATGAGTCGGCTGTAGATCTCGACCAGGGTGTCGTGATGTTCGACACGGTTGAAGGCGCGTTCGATGCAACCGAGACCGCTTTCGTGCTCTGGTGCGGCCGTCACCGGGCAGGAGAGGCCGAATGACTTGATGGCAGGGACCTCCCCGGGGTGAAGAAGGTCGATGCCCTGGAGGCCGAGGGCTGCACCGCGTTCACAGAGTTCCTCGAGGGAGAAGGCCCCGAAACACCAGCGACTTACTGATTGGGAGAATGGCATGGGGAAGGAAACAATCTATCGCCCCGGAGGGCAACTGCTTCCCGGGAAGACCGCGGTTACCCCCTTGAGCGCGGGCGGCGTCAGGACTTCCGCCAGGGGCGGAAGAAGGCGAGGAGAAAGCCGACGAGAGCGCCGAAAAGAAAGGTGAGGATGACCAGAACGGAGAGAGGAACGTCGATTTTCCGACCCATCACGTCAACTGTGATCGGCTCCCAGTTTCGGGCGACCACCACGATGATGACGACGGCGAGAAGGATGACGCCCCCGACCCGGACCTTTCCGAAGAGGGAGCGTGTCTTCCCTGCCCGTGCGTCTGTGGCATCGGGGTCAGAATCCCCACCGAGAGGGAGGCCGGTTTCATCATTGCCACTCATTGCGCTGAGGGTGTCATTGATCGAGTCCGGTGTCGACAGTGCCGGTGCGCCCCCATGTTGCCGTGGGGATTGATGGTCTGGGCGTTACTTCACTGACGCCGGCTCGCTGGCATTTTCGTGCTGGGATTCCTGATGCTCCAGTTCAGCCCGTTCCTTCGGGATCACGCGGATGAGCTTTCTGACGATGGTCTCCCAGTTGTCGAGCAGGAACATCGCCCGGGTGGAGCCTGTGCGCTCGTGGTGCTGCTCAATGAGTTCCCGCGCCTCTGCGATGTCCTGGGTTCGCTGAACAGGCAGGGCCACCACCATCTCTGTATTGATCCGTGACTGGAAGCGTCCGTCCACGTCATAGACGTAGGCTGTTCCACCCGACATGCCGGCACCGAAGTTCTTTCCGGTCAGTCCCAGGATGGCGACCCGGCCGTTGGTCATGTATTCGCAACCGTGATCTCCGACTCCCTCTGCCACTGCAGTGGCCCCGGAATTGCGGACACAGAAGCGCTCACCGGCACAGCCGTTGACGTAGAGGGTGCCCCCCGTGGCCCCGTAGAGGACGGTATTGCCGACGATGGAGTTTGAGGCGGCCTCGAAGTCTGGAGACATCGTATCGGGTGGGTGCACAATCACCTCGCCGTCGGACATGCCCTTGCAGACGTAGTCATTGCCCTCGCCGATGAGTTCGAGGCGGATGCCGGCACAGAGGAAGCATCCGAAGGACTGTCCCGCAGAGCCCCGGAAGGTGAGGTTGAGGGTGCCGTTGGGCAGGCCGTGGTTGCCGTAAATTTCAGCGACCCGGCCGGCGAGGCGGGTGCCGATGTTGCGGTCCGTGTTGACAACGTCGTATTCGAGAGAGACCGGAGGGGCGTCCATGAGGCTCCTCAGAGCGGCCGTGAGCCGGGGCTGCTCCTTCTGGAACTCCTCGCCCGAGCCATGCTCGGACTCCACCTTGGTGGCAAGGTCCTCGAGAATCTGCAGGTCAAGGGCGGGCTTGTGGATTCCGTCGTTGCGCTCCACCTGACGGGTGCGCGGCACTTCGTCGACGCTGGTTCCATTGGCGGCAGCAGCAGTGGGAGCCACGTCCTTGAGGACGGAGCTGAGGTCGATGGTGTTCGCCTTGGTGTGGTCAGGGACTTCGCGCTGCTGCAGGTAGGAGGGGCGCCCAATGAGATCGCTCATCCTGCGTACTCCGAGCTCCGCCATGATCTCGCGGGCCTCCTGAGCGACTGCATCGAAGAAGTTGATGACCATCTCGGGCGTTCCCTTGAACTTGGCGCGAAACTTCGGATTGGTTGTTGCGATTCCGACCGGGCAGGTGTTGAGGTGGCACTTGCGCACGTAGACGCAGCCCATTGCGATCATTGCGATCGTTCCGAAGTTGTATTCCTCGGCCCCCAGAATCGCGGCGGTAATGATGTCGCGGCCGTTGCGCATTCCCCCGTCGGTCCGCAGGGTAACCTTGTCTCGCAGGTTGTTCAGGACGAGAGTCTGCTGCGTCTCGGAAACTCCGAGCTCCCAGGGGAGTCCGGCATACTTGATGGAAGAGAGCGGAGAGGCTCCGGTGCCGCCATCGTGGCCGGAGACGAGGATGACATCCGCATTCGCCTTGGCGACCCCGGCGGCAATGGTGCCCACACCCGATTCGGCGACCAGCTTGACAGTGACGTGTGCGCGCGGATTGATCTCCTTGAGGTCGTGGATAAGCTGGGCAAGGTCCTCGATGGAATAGATGTCGTGGTGGGGGGGCGGCGAGATGAGTTGCACGCCTGGCTGGGTGTGGCGCAGTCGGGCGATGAGAGCGTTGACCTTGTGGCCGGGCAGTTGTCCGCCCTCCCCGGGCTTTGCGCCCTGAGCCATCTTGATTTCTATTTCGTCACAGTTGACGAGGTAATGGGCGGATACACCGAATCGTCCGGACGCGACCTGCTTGATGCGGGACCGGGCCCAGTCGCCATTGGGGTAAGGATTGAAGCGGCGGGGGTCTTCGCCGCCCTCGCCCGAATCGGATTTGCCGCCGATTGCGTTCATGGCAATGGCCAGCGTTTCATGTGCCTCCGGGGAGAGGGCGCCCATCGACATGGCAGCGGTGGTGAAGCGGCGACGAATGTCCTCGATCGGTTCGACCTCTTCGAGGGGGACGGGGCCATCCGGGCCTGGAACGAACTCGAGGAGGTCCTTGATGGCGGAAGGCGTGGTTTCGAGGCTGGCCTTCACGTAGTCGTCGTATTTCTCCTTGTCGCCGGTTTTGACGAAGGTGTGGAAGTTCTTGATGACCTCGGTGGTCAGGGCATGCCTTTCCCCCGCACGGCGATAGCGATTGTAGCCCGGATCCCCGAGGTCGAGGCTTTCCCCTTCCGGGACTTCGGTTTCCCACGCCGCCCGGTGGCGAATGATGGTTTCCTCCGCGATGTCGGAGAACCCGACTCCGCCGATGCGGGAATGCGTTCCGCTGAAGCAGCAGTCGATAACGGATTGTCCCACTCCGACCGCCTCAAAGATCTGAGCGCCCTGGTAGGAGTTGAGGACGCTGATGCCCATCTTGGACATGATCTTCAGGAGCCCCTTCTCGAGGGCCTTGCGGTAATTGGCCATCGCCTTCTGGGGCGTCATGGAGTCGCCCAGTTTCTTGCGGTTGTCAGTAGCAACGACCTGACGGACGGTGGCGTAGCCGAGGTAAGGGCAGACAGCAGTGGCTCCGAAGCCGAACAGGCAGGCGATCTGGTGGGTATCACGAGCTTCACCAGTCTCGACCACGAGCGAGGCACGCATGCGTTTGCGGACCCGGTTGAGGTGGTGGTGCACCGCTCCGGTGACCATCAGGGAAGGCACGGCGACCCGGTCGGAGGACAGGGCGCGATCGGTCAGGATGAGTATTTCGACACCGTCATCGACGGCGCTTTCCGCTTGCGCGCATACCCGGTCGAGAGCCGTTTTCAAACCACCTGGCCCCTCGGTGAGATCCCAGGTCGTATCAATCGTCGCGCTGGAGAAACCATGTTCCGCCCGGTGACGGATCGCCTCGATTTCCTGCTCGAAGAGGATGGCGGATTCGATCTGGAGAATGCGGGCATGCTCCGGAGTTTCGGTGAGAAGGTTCTGTTCCCGGCCGAGTCCGGCGGCGAGGGTCATGACGGCCCACTCCCGGATGGGGTCGATGGGCGGGTTGGTGACCTGTGCGAAGAGTTGCTTGAAGTAGGTAAAGAGCAGTCGCGGATACTTCGAGAGCGGAGCCAGCGGAATGTCATCACCCATTGAGTGGACAGCTTCCTGGGCGGCTTTGATCATCGGCGGGAACACCATGTCGAGGTCTTCCAGGCTGATGCCATGGGCGACTTGGAACCGGGAGAGGAGGAGGGGGTCGATTTCCTCGGCCGGAACCTGAGGTTCGTGTGAAACGAAGTCCCTGAGTTCGACCCGGTTCTGGTCGATCCATTGGCCGTAGGGCTTCTGGGCCGCGAGTTCCTCCTTGATTTCGCGGTCGAGTTTCAGCTCACCGGTCTTGGTGTGGGCGGAGAGCATCTGGCCGGGGCCGAGGCGGCCGCGCTGCACAATCTTGTTGTTCGGGAGTTGGATCGCTCCGGATTCGGAGCCGATATAGAGCAGCCCGTCCTCGGTGAGGGTGAAGCGGGAGGGGCGCAGACCGTTGCGATCGAGCGAGGCACAGACCTTGATACCGTCGGTGTAGACAAGCCCGGCAGGCCCGTCCCACGGTTCGGCGAAGGAGCGCAGGTAAGCATAAAAGGCTCGCAGTTGATCAGAGATCTCCGGGTCGTGCCGGAAGGCCGGCGGGACGAGCATGCACATGGCGTGCTCGAGCGAGCGCCCGGAGAGCACGAGCAACTCGAGGGCGTGGTCGAGGGAGGCGGAGTCGGACTCCTCGAAGCTCAGGAGGTGTTTCAGAAGATCTACGTCGTCGCCCCAGAGGTCGGAGGAAAAGAACTCCTCCCGGGAGGCCATCCAGTTGCGGTTACCACGAACGGTGTTGATCTCACCGTTGTGGCAGAGCATGCGGAAGGGTTGGCCGAGTGGCCAGGCCGGGAAGGTGTTGGTGGAGAACCGCTGGTGATAGAGCGAGAGGCCGGTCTGGAAGTCGCTGTCCTGGAGGTCCGCATAGAAAGCTCGCAGGGTTTCCGGTTGAGCAAGCCCCTTATAGCTGATGAGGCGGCTGGACAGGGTGGGAATATAGAACCCCTCGGTGGTTCCGAACTGTCTCTCGAGTTCCCGGCGGACGAGGAAGAGCTGTCGCTCGAAATGATCACCTTCCCAGTCGGAGGGGCGCTCAAGAAGCAGGTGGAGAATCTCTGGCTGGGTCTGCTGGGCGACGGCACCGAGCTCCTCCGGATTGACGGGAACTTCCCGCCAGCCGATGAAGGTGATTCCACGTCGGGCGACGATGGTTTCAGCTGCGGATTTCACCTCCGCCCGGGCCTCCTCATTGGACCGCGGAAGGAAGAAAACGCCTACGGCAAGATCAGAGTCCTCGGTGAGCTCATGTCCCATTCCGCTGACTACTTTACGGAAGAGCGGGTAGGGAATCTGGGTGAGGACACCGGATCCGTCGCCGGTTTTCATGTCGGCGTCCACTGCACCCCGGTGTGTCATGTTGCAGACAGCGGTGATGGCATGGTCGAGGGTGTCGTAATTCCGCTCTCCGTTGAGGAGAGCGATGGCGCCCATTCCGCAGTTGTCGCTTTCGTTGTCCCAGCGATGGAGGGAGCCGGTGGAGTCGGGAGTGAACTCTGGGTGGTAGGGATTCATTCTTAGTGATAGAAGGTCAGGACTGTGATTCGGGGTCACAGCGGAACGGGCAGGTCAGGCTTCACCCCGCGGAGACTGAAAAGGGGCCGCGGGGGCTTTATTTGCCGGTTCCAGCACGCCCGGGCGAGTGAAGCAATTTCCGAGCCGCCCGGGAGGGGAAGGATAGATTGGAGCGCGAGTTTCTGCCAAGTGGAGAAATTAAACAGAATCGAGGGATCTTCAAGGCGTGACATATTGACGCGCTCCCAGCGAATGGTTTTGATCGGAGGAATCGAGTGGATAGATGCCCCCGGCCAAGGAAAAAGGCCGGCGAATGCTCGCCGGCCTTTTGAGGTAACCTGGGAGGCTTGGCCCGGCTCACTCCACCGTGATGGTGATCTTCCTGGAGACCACTGCGGGCTTGTGAAGGATGTGGGCGAAGTTGGCGAAGGCGAGCTGGAGGGTGTGCTTGCCCTTGGGAAGGTCCAGAGTGACCTGAGTCTGCCCCTTGCCGTAGTGGAGGCACTTGCCTTCGATGGAAGGGATCGGCATCTTGGCATCGAGATCCTTCACGTCCATGTTGACGAGGAGGTGGTGGTGGCCGGTGTCGGGAAGATAGGTGCCTGCGGGGCAGACGCCCATCCCCTTGAGCCCGAATCGGATGGTCAAGGGTCCTTTGACGGTCTTGCCGTCCTTGAGCCCGATAAAGTAGACCTTTGCTCCCTTCGGAGAAGGTGTTTCCAGCGGGTTAGGCGGCTTGGCCTCCTGAGCGGAAGCGGCAACAAGCGAGCCCATCAAGGCGACTGCAGCGAGTAGTGTGTTTCTGATCATGATGAAATGGTCTCCGGCAGGAAGGTACAGATCGTCACCCTTCACGCAAGCCTCGTCCGTCAGGGGCGAGGAGTGGTGCGATGCCCCCCCCGGCTTACTGTCCGAGCAGGTAAAGGACCGGTTTCAGAGCTCCATTCTC
>CAWWCX010000004.1:0-29311 GCA_963935445.1 uncultured Roseibacillus sp. | reverse complement strand
CTAGTACGGTCTCGTGGGCTCGGAGATGTGTATAAGAGACAGGATCAATTCTGCCAAGGAGTCCACAATGCTCATGCGTCCCACGTCCCCCGCTACCCAGAAACCCCGTGCCGTGAGCGTCATCAAAGTGCACCAGCGCATCATACCTCGCCGCCAGCTCATGAATCCCGTCAAGCTGGGCGATCACTCCATCCATGGAGAAGACCCCGTCAGTGGTGATCATCTTGTGCCGCGCTCCGGCCGTCTCGGCGTCCCGCAGCCTGGACTCGAGGTCCCCAAGGTCATTATTGGAATATCGATAACGCTGTGCCTTGCACAAGCGGACCCCATCGATGATTGAAGCGTGGTTGAGGCTGTCGGAGATGACCGCATCCTCCGCCGTCAACAGCGTCTCGAAAAGACCCCCATTGGCATCGAAGCAGGATGGGTAGAGAATGGTATCCTCTGTCCCAAGAAAAGCAGAGATGGCCTCTTCCAGGTCCCGGTGCAGGCCCTGTGTTCCGCAGATGAAGCGCACCGAGGCCATCCCGAATCCCCACCGGTCAAGAGCCTGCCTCGCTGCGGCCACCACCTCGGGATGATCAGCCAGTCCAAGGTAGTTGTTGGCACACATGTTGAGCACCTCTCGACCATCCTGCAGGGTAAGAACCGCACCCTGCGGGGAATCAATGACCCGTTCCCGCTTATAGAGGGCAGCTTGCTCGATCTCTTCCAGCGTCCGACGGAGCTGGGAGCGCAGGGCGGAGGGATACACAGCCGGATTACAAACACGAATTCATCCAAAGGAACGAGAAATCTTGCTCCCCTGTTCCCTCCAGGACACTCAGCTGGAGAAAGCCTCTCCTCAGCAGATCCGCCGAGTGCCCCCTCAGGCCGGAGCAGTATCCAGGCCAAACGCGGAATGCACCACCCGGGCGGCGTCTTCAATCCTCGCCTCCTCGACCGTGACTGAGATCTTGATCTCCGAGGTGCTGATCATCCCGATGTTGATGCCCCCTTCTCCCAGGGCCTTGAACATCTGCGCCGCAACCCCGGAGTGTGAACGCATTCCAATACCTACCACCGAAAGCTTCGCGATTCCTGCCTCGCTCTCAATATTGGCGTCTCCTCCCAGGTCGGCGAGGACCGGTTTGAGCGCGGCCTGAACCCGGCCCAGGTCATTGGTGTGCATGGTGAAGGAATGACGGGCGTAACCATCATGAGCTGTATTGGAGATGATCATGTCGATGTTGATCTCGGCCTCTCCCAGCACACTGAGGATCCGGCCGGACATTCCCGGTTCGTCGGGAATTCCGGTAATGGTGACGCGGGCTTGGGAGCGCTCGATGGAGACTCCGCGGATGACGACTGCTTCCATGGCTTCGTGTTCTTCAGTGACTATGGTTCCGGGATTGCTGTTCAGGGACGAGCGGACCTCGAACCTGACACCATACTTCTTGGCGAATTCGACCGAGCGTGACTGCATGACCTTGGTGCCGACCGACGCCAGTTCGAGAAGCTCGTCGTAAGAGATCTCTGGAAGCTTGCGGGCATCACTCACGACCCGCGGATCGGCCGTATAGACCCCGTCGACATCGGTAAGGATCTGGCAGAGGTCCGCCTCGATGGAAGACGCGAAGGCAATAGCCGAAAGGTCTGACCCACCCCGCCCAAGGGTCTGAATCAATCCCTCCTCGTTCACCCCTTGGAATCCTGCCACGATAACCACCTTTCCTTCATCGAGATAGCGCCGGCTCAGGGTGGGATCAATGGCCCGGATGCGCGCCCGGGTATGTGCCCCGGATGTCTTCATTCCCGCCTGCCTCCCGGTGATCGATACGGCTTCCACACCCACCTGCCGGAGTGCCATGGTCACCAGGGCTATGGATTGCTGCTCCCCGGTGGAAAGCAGGACATCCATTTCGCGCTCGGGAGGGTCATCACAAACCTCCCGCGCCATCTCAACCAGCTGGTCCGTTACTCCGCCCATGGCCGAGACCACCACCGCTACCTGGTGGCCCTCGTCCCGCAGGGCCTTGATGCGGCCGGCCACGTTGCGGATACGGTCAAAGGACCCGACCGAGGTGCCGCCATATTTCTGGACGATGAGCATGAGCAGAAGACCGGCCTGCCGCAGCGAGGAGCCACGAAAACCGGGCTGAGAGGGGGTAGCGGCCTCCAGCGGGAAGGGCAAAGTAAAAATGCCCCATCCGTGCTCGCCATTCACCTCGGGACTGGGATTCACGCTCCAAACCGGAGCCCTGCGGACAAGCCGTTCAAATCACCCCGCGCCCGCCGTTCCCGCCATGTTTTCCGCGCCGCCTTCCTGAGTCCGGACGCTCCCTGCGGGGAAGTTCCGGGCAATTCACTCGCAGCTGCGGCACAACAGTGCAGGGGATCCCGTCACTTCGCTAACGGGACAATCGGGGTCTCCCACCCTGCCATGTCCCCTGGTTTCGTGCCCGGTTTACGGCGTCCCCCACCTCTTCCCCAGGTCGGATTGAAAGGCCCGACAAATCCAACCTCGGCATCTGGCATGATCTTGTCCTCAAGTCCTGCTGCCCAGAAGCACCCATTGATGAGAAGCCGGCGATAGCCCTCGCTGAGAATGTCGTTGGAGGCACCGTAGGTGCTCGTAAAGACCCGCCCTTCTGCGCCGGACTTGCTTTTGTAGGTCCGGGTCCAGGCTCCCGGCACGGGAGGCATTTTTTCCGCAGCTGGAGAGTCCGGGGTCATTCCCTGCAGCGGTTGCGCCATGGCGAGAACCGTGCTGGGTTCAAGCGGAGATGCCTTGTAGCCTCCACACTGGGCCCACATCTCCTTTACCCCACGCAGGATCGGGTGGGCCTTCTGGGCAGGCACAATGTCCAGGCGAGTGCTCATCCGGTGGTTTCCGCCATAATGACCGGCCCACTTTTCTCCGAGCACCTGACGACCCCACCCGTCCTTGTAGTCCTCGCCTCCGAATCCATTGCTGTACTTGGCCCACTTGCTGTCCTTGGGGATCCGGAAACCGTGCGTCGCAGTGCGGAGACCCACGATCGGCCCACCTCGATCCAGGTAATCCACGAAATGCTGCATCTGCCCATCCGGCCAGTTCTGGAAACGTGTGAAGACCACCATCAGATCAGCCGACTTGAGCGCTTCCATCCCTGGGACATTTGAATTGCCGGGGACAATCTCTCCCTTCTCGTTCACCCCGAAGAGAACCGTGCACTTGAACCCGTGATGTCTGGCAAGTATGCGGGCGAGAGCCGGGAGGGTTTCCTCCGACTTGTATTCGTGATCACTCGCAATGAAGACCAGGTGCTTGCCCTTTCCCGCCCCGCCCTCGCCCTCATAGACGAGCGGCCCCGCCAGGACCGCGGGGGCCACAAGCAGGATAAGGACAGCGAGGAGGGCAGGAAGCGACAAACAGGTGTTCTTCATGACGCAAGGCTAGTGCCCCTTCCCAAGCCTCCGCAAGCTCTGTCCTCCCCCGGACCGGTAAGTTTCTCGAGGCTTCTCCATGATTGAACTCTTCAGCGAGACAATTGGGGTATCGATCGACAATTGTATGCTTGCAAGTAGGTTGTGCAGGAGTTGGTTTGGTTCCGGTCACCTCTCCACACCCCCATTCCCATGAACAACCATCGCAAACCCAATCTGGCCCTGCGGCCCGGAAAGTCCCGCATGATGGAGATCCTAGTCGGGGCAGCCGTCCTTGTCATTGCCCTCGGGATAGGGAGCACCATGATCAGCTCCGGACAGATCAAACGCAACAAGGCGGATGCCCTCAAGAAGCTGAACAAAATGGGGATTGCCTTGACCGACTACCTCAGCGAGACCAACGGCGAGTTTCCCCTCGAGGATGCCACCGGCAAGGACAACTGGCTCAATGCGGCCACCGAGCAGGCCGAAAATGTCTGGTACAATGCCCTCGTCAGTCAGATGGGCTCTACCCCGGTTGGTGAACTGGGCGACAACCCGGCCTCCCAGTTCTACCAGAGCAGCTATCCTCTCTTTCTCCCGGGGGCTGACTACCCGAAGAAAAAGCGGGAGGGAAAACCCTATTTCGCATTTGGCTTCAACAGCAGCCTGCAAGTGAAGCCCGAAAACTCGACCGAGGATATTCCCGCCAACCGTTCCGGCATCCAGCATCCCGACCGCACGGTCGCCCTCCTTGAGCGGGGGGTAAAGAAAAGCGAGGAGACCAGCAAACTCCAGGGAGGCTTCGACGGCTCCCCCAAGGCAAACGTCAAGAACTTCGTGGGCCGCTACAAGGGTCGTGGCCACATTCTCTTTGTCGACGGGCACGTCGAGGAGTTCTCCTTTGAGGACTTGACCGACGCGATGGGGCGGGCTGTCAATGGACAGGAAAATGTCTACTGGACTGGCGACCCGGACAAGCGGCCGAACTGAGTAGCGAGAGCGCCGCAGCAGATCCTGGTCTGCTGCTGCGGAATATCTTCACAACGTCTCAATCCGGAACACCACCGGGCGATCGGTCACGCAGGCCAGCAGCTCGATATTCTTCAATGCCTTCTTGAGGGCCCCGAACGGGCAGGTGTGCAGGAGAAACACCATGTCCACGAACTCGGCATCTGGCTGGTCGGGATTCACCGGGGAATGCGTGCCGCTGATCCCGATTCCTGCTTCTGCCAGAACACTCGAGATCTCCGCTACCACCCCGGGACGATCGGTGACCGGGAAACGCACATAGTAGGCGGTTTCGGTTTCATCGATCGGCTTGAGGGCTCCAACGTTTCGGTAAGGAAGAAATCCGCGGTGACCGGAACGCTCTTCCTGCCCGAGCAGACGACCCGCTTCCACCACGTCTGCGACTACCGAGGAGGCGGTGGGTTCCTGGCCAGCTCCCCGCCCGTAAAAGAGCGAATCCCCAATTCCATCCCCTCGCACCGCCACCGCATTGAACACGTCATTCACCGCAGCCAGGATATGAGACTTTGGAATAAAGGAGGGCTGCGTACGAATCTCTATCGCCCCTTCTCCGTCCTCCCGCACGATACAGAGGAGCTTCACGACATACCCGAGATCCTTGGCAAAGCGAATATCAAGAGGCCTGACATACTCGATCCCACGCACATAGACCTCTTCGGGGTTGATCAGGAAACCATGCGCAAGGGTAGCAAGCAGGATCGCCTTATGGGCAGCGTCCCAGCCATTGACATCGAGAGTTTCATCCGCCTCGGCATAACCAAGCTCCTTGGCCTCCTTCAGTGCGCTGGAATAATCAAGGCCAGCCTCGGTCATTCGCATGAGGATGTAGTTGGAGGTTCCGTTGATAATCCCCGTGATCGAGCGGATTCGATTACCGACGAGAGATTCCTGCACCGCCTTGATAATGGGAATTCCCCCTGCCACCGCCGCCTCGAAATGAATGGGAACATCGAATTCCCGGGCAAGCGCGAAGAGGTCTCCTCCCCGTTCGGCAAGAAGCGCCTTGTTCCCGGTGACGACCGGCTTTCCCGCCCTGAGCGCCGCGGACACCAGTTCATAGGCATCGTCCGTTCCCCCGATCAACTCCACGACCACATCAATGGACGGGTCTTGGACCATCTCCCGCCAGGAGGTGGTGAAAAGCTCGGCTGGGGCGACGGCATCGCGGGCCTTGGACAGGTCACGCACCGCAATCCGACGAATTTCCAGTTTGATCGCACCCCCGCTGCGCTCCGAGATAAGACCTCCATTGCGCTCCAGTATGTTCCAGACCCCGGAGCCGACAGTGCCGAACCCCGCCAGGCCGATCCGAACCCTGTCGCACCTTGCGCTCACGGAGCAAGCGATAACGGATGGAGGATCACACGCAAAGGCTCAATCCGGCAAATGCGGACCCCTTCATCCGGCCACAACAGGCCAGCACCCTCCTTCCCCAATCCGGAGCCCCTCATTTGCGCTCGCCGGCCGCATCCGTCGCATTCTCGGTCCCCTCCCTGATCCTCGCCGCCGGCTTCTGCGACTGACGGCCAGAACGAAAATTTTTTCCCTCAGCGGAACGGAACAACACCCCGCCCAGGGACTATTCGCCCGGGGATTGTTCAAGACCCCCGGGTATTCTGGGAAACAAAATCGACTTTGTCTGAATTGAGACTCTCCCCGATGACGTTATACTGGATACGCCGCATGAGCATCGATCCACATTACACCTGGGCGTCCGCCCGGACGGGAGGCAGCCGCTTTCGGGGCTCCCGCCGCCGAAAATTCGGCTCGTGGGTCCTGATGGCAGTCACGGTCGCGGTCCTACTCCACGCAGTCGGCCTGTGGGCTCTCGGCCGCTTCAACCTCCTCCTCGAGCTAGCGGACTTCGAGTGGAGCTCGCAGACCTTCCGGGTGAGCGAAACTCGGGAGATCTCCGAGGATACAACTTCTCCCGAGGCGGAAGCCGAGGTAGCCACCCCGCCCGAGGAGGCCGAGGACCTCCTCACCGAAATCGAGGAACTGATTCCCGAGCTCGACAACACCGAGATCGACATCATTCCGGATCTTGAGAAACCAAAGGTCTCTCTCGAGCCACTCAAACCCGCCAAGATCGGTGAGGAGGACGGAACCCTTCTCGAACCACTCAAGGCCCCCGAAGTGGAGGCCAGCCTCGCAGAGCTTGGCCGTCATGACCCGGTTTTTGCTGAAGTCGCTGAAGGTCGCGTGATCATCGAGGAGGGCAGTATCTCCGCAGACGTCCCCGATCCGGACTCCTTTCTCAAGGATGCCGCCGTCCGCGGCGCCAACGGCCTGGAGGAAAATGGCCTCATGAAGGGCTATACCGAACTCGGTCGTTATCTCAATTTCGATGTCGATCAGCTCGATAAGGGGCGGGCCGCCCTCCCCAGCGATCTCCTCTTTGAGTTCAACAATTCCGAGCTCAAGCAGAACGCCAAGCTGGGACTGATGAAACTCGGCATGCTCATTGATCGCAACCCCCAGATGTACTGCATCCTCGAAGGTCACTCCGACCTCTTCGGCAACGATGCCTATAACCTCAGCCTCTCCCGGAAGCGCGCCCAGGCCGTAAAAAACTGGCTTGTGAATTCCCTTGGCCTGGAGAGCTCCCACATCATCGTTCGTGCCCACGGCCGCTCAAAGCCCAAGGTCCTGGAAGGGGACCAGAATCAGCAGGCCATCAATCGCCGCGTCGACATCCTGATGCGCAAACAGATCCCGCCCGAGGAGGTCGTTCCTGTCCGGGTCAGGCCAAATATCCCTCGCCCCGGCGCCTCGCCCCCGCGTGCCCAGCCCCTGCCGGAGCCTGTGCCCGGGGCCGCTCCCGCCCTGCCAGTGGCCGAGGATCCCCCACCTCGCGCAGTTCCCGTGGAAGAAGAAGACCGTGCACCCCGAGCCGTTCCCATTCCCGAGCCCGCGCCCGCGCTTCCGGCCGAGCCCGTCGAGTAGATGGGCGGCCACATTCGTCCCGCGAAGGAGCCGAGGGGACCCGATCTACCCTTCGCGGCCTTCGTCTGCTTCTCCGTTACCGTCTTCACCAACGGCACGCGGCTCATCAGCAGGGGCTTCTTCCCCGGCGGCTTCCTGCGCAGGCTCGCTCTCCGAGTCCTCACCATTCTCCGTGCCAGCAACCTGTTCAGTCGCAGGCGCAGCTTCCCCCGGGGCTTCTTGCCTGTCCTTGGTCTCCGGCTCTTTGCCAAGAATCACGCGCTCATCACCGGATAAAACCTCCGCCAGGGAATCCCATCCTCCCGGTCGCTGCATGTTGAAGACGTGCAGATAGAGAGAGACGACCCTCGGATTGAACTCCGCATAGAGCGCATCGACGGTCTCCTTCAACTTTCCGGCATCAAGTTCGGACGGCAACTCACCCTCCACCGAGCCCTCCCCATTGTGTGAAATTCCCATCCCGTCACAGAACTTCACGAGGAGTGGCTGCTGGAACTTCATGAACCATACCTGCAACAGGTTTTCCCCCACCATGTCGCTGCCCCGCAGCGTCAGGGTCTTGTGCATCCAGGCAATCTGCTGCGGCACCGGCTTTTTCTGTATGAAGACCGGCCGCAACTTGCGGGATTGGGCCAGGCTCGCCAACGCACTCTTGTAAACATCCCGCTCTTCCTCCCGGAAGGCAGTAAAGAGTTCCGTCACGACGGCGGGATCGACTTGCTTGAACAGTTCGTGCGGTTTCACGGTTTTTGTCAGACCGTTATCCGCTCTCCGCCCGCGAGGGTCAAGACTCGGAGGTCTCCGAAGCTGCCGAGCCTGCAACAAGTTGAAGGTATTTCTGCACCTCCTCACCCGGAACATTCGCCCGCATGAGGGATTCCCCGACCAGAATCGCATTCGCCCCGGCCTCCAGCACCCGCTGGGCATCTTCCACCGTCCTGATTCCCGATTCCGACACGAGGGTGACATTCTCCGGGACCTCTTCCGCCAACTGCTCGGTGGTGGCCAGGTCTGTCTTGAAGGATTTCAGATTGCGGTTGTTGATCCCAATCAGGTCCGCCCCCAGATCAATCGCACGCTCCATCTCGGGGAGGTCATGAACCTCCACCAGCACATCGAGCTGCAGATCACGCGCGATGTGATACAATTTGTGCAGGTCGTCCTCCCCCAGGCAGGCCACGATGAGCAGGATCGCATCCGCCCCCGCAATAATCGCCTCGTAGATCTGGACCTCATGCACCATGAAGTCCTTGCGCAGGAGTGGAACGGAGGACTCCTGCGCGATCCCTGAGAGGTAGGTGAGCGATCCCTGGAAATATTTCCTGTCCGTGAGAATCGACATGCAGGAGGCCCCGCCCTCGGTATACATGCGCGCCTGCCGAAGGGGATCGAAATCAGGATCGATCACACCGGCGGAGGGGGAGGCTTTCTTTACCTCCGCAATGACCCCGAGCTGATCCGGCCCCCGATCGAGGGCCGTCCGGAATCCACGGAATTCATTACGCTGCAGAGCCTGAGCCTTGAGCTTGGCAGCCAAGGGCGCGAGCGGCTCAACCTCGAGCCGCTTGTGAGCGACAATTTCCTCCAGCTTGTTCATTTGCGCTTCGGCCGATGGGCTACGCCGTGATTCGCCCCCATGCACGCAGAATCGCGGAAAAAATCCCTCTTGCCCCCGCAACGCGGGCGAAAAACGGTCGAAAGGGCTTGCGGGGGCGCAGCGGAGGTGTATCTAGGCGCCCCAAGGATGCGGGTGTAGCTCAGTGGTAGAGCGTCACCTTGCCAAGGTGAATGTCGACGGTTCGAATCCGTTCACCCGCTCCATGAATCAAAGGGCTCACGGGAAACCGTGAGCCCTTTGCCCGTCATTGAGCCATCCCCGCCCCGCTTCCGCAGCCCTCCCACGCGTGACGGGAACTTCGACCCCGCGCCCACTCCGGGCTGCGATGAGCTACTCCACCAGACCCACGCAGCGGCTCCCGGAGCCAGATGCCCTTTTGTTCACGGCATGACGGATGGGGACTTGCCTCCGGGCAGACGATCTCACCAAACTCTTTCCCCCCCTCTCTGAATTTCATGTGTTTGCCAGATCCTGTCTCCCGACCCGGCCGCGGAGTCCCGCGTGGTAGTGCCCTGTTGCTGCTCTTCTCCACAGTCACCCTCTTCGCCGCTCCTCCTCGCATCGATTTCTTCTCAGCCAGTGAGAGTTCAGTCCCTCCGGGCACCAGTGTGACCCTCGACTGGATCGTGGACCGCGCAAACACCCTCAGCATTGACGGTCTCGACATCACCGGGCAGCCGTCCCTCACGGTCAGTCCCCTCGTGACCACCACCTATTCCCTGACTGCCGCCAATGATGATGGGACCAGCAATGCTACCGTGGAGGTGATCGTCCTCAATGCCCCCCGGGTGATTGGAGCCGAGGGACGGTTCCTCGAGGTGATCAAGAACGATCTCGAGAATACCCGCCTCCACCTCTCTGAAATCGAGGTCTTTCGCATCGGAGTCGCTCCGGACGAGGCGGATCCGGACGGAACAAGCAGCAATGACCTCGTGCAGGCCCTCGCCGCGACCACCGTAACCCCGCCCACCACCACCCTTCTCGATCATGGAGATCCTGCGGGAGTGCTTGACGGAGACCTCGAAGCCGGCAACCGGGTCTGGTCCACCCGCATCAACACCGGCACCCCTTCCCGCTACATGCTGGATCTTGGCTCCACGGAAGCCATCGGCTTCGTCCGACTCTTCGGACGCGAGGACTCCTGCTGCCTCGAGCGCCTGGAGGATCTCACCGTCAACGTCTACGCCGATGACGGAGGCAGGCCCGGTGACCTTGTGAACTCCGCCAGCTTTCCCGGAACCGGGCCCGCGGGCGCAGCAGGGGCCGTGGAACTGGATCTCTCCCTCCCCGACCCGGGAATCCGGAGTTTCACGGTCGACAATGGCTTCATCCCTCCGGACGCACCGGTGACCCTCTCCTGGGCCGTCAACGCCAGCATCACCAGCATCTCCATCGACCAGGACGTGGGAGATGTCACCGCCAGAACCCTCGATGGCGAGGGAAGCATCACACTCAATCCCGGACCCGGTGCCACCACTACCTACACCCTGACTGCAGAGTGGCCCGGTGGCCGCAGCCAGGCCAGCCTTGCGGTGGAGGTTTCCGAGCGTCCACTCATCTACCGCTTCACCGCTGATCAAAGCCTCGTCGCACCCGGCTCCCCGGTTTCCCTCACCTGGGAGGCTGTGAACACCACCACCCTCACACTCAACGGCAGCGATGTTACGGGCATGCAGGGCACGGAGTTCATTCCCTCCCAGACGGCAACCTACACCCTCACCGCCAGCAACGCTCGAGGCAGCGAGTCCCGTAACATTCGAGTCGCAGTAGTCTCCCCCGGGCAACCCCTCATCACCGAGTTCATGGCTGTCAACAGGAACACCCTGCTCGATGAGGAAGCCGACTACCCGGACTGGATAGAAATCTGCAACCCCACCGCAGCTCCAGCCCATCTCCGCGGGTATTACCTCACCGATGATTCCGATGACCTTGCAAAGTGGCGCTTTCCCGATGTCACCCTGCCCCCCGGGGACTGCCTCATTGTCTTCGCCTCCGGCCATGACCGCACGGCGGCAGGGAGCGCACTGCACACCAACTTCAGTCTCAACCGCGATGGCGAATATCTCGCCCTCGTGAAACCGGATGGCCAAACCATCCTCAACGAATTCTCGTCCTACCCTGCGCAACGTGAGGATGTCTCCTACGGCTTCGATGCGCAGTCCCTCCAGGAGGGCTACTTCATCGAAGCCACCCCTGGAAGAGACAACGCCACCGGGTTTACCGGGTTCGTGGCAGACACGACCTTCTCCGTGGACCGCGGCTTCTTCGATGACCCCATCGAGGTGGAAATCACAACCACTACCCCGGACGCCATCATCCGCTACACTACCGACGGGTCTGAACCCACCAACCGCACCGGACTGGTCTACAATCAACCCGTCTCCCTCTCCGAGACCACCGTCCTGCGAGCGGCAGCCTTCAAGACCGGCCTCGTGCCGACGAACGTGGACACCCAGACCTACATCTTCCCCTCTGATGTGGTGGCCCTGCCCACCATGAACCGCAGTATCACGCAAAGCCCGGTCTATGGCCCCCGGATGCATGATGCTCTCCGGGCGGTTCCTTCCATCTCGCTCGTCTTTCCGGGCGACGTGAACCGCAGCGAAAAACAGGCCTCCGTCGAATTCATCAACTTCGAGTTTGGCAGCACCCAGATGGAGGTCGGCATGGAACGCTTCGGTAACTACGTGACCAATTTCAGCAAGCGGGGTATCCGGCTGAATTTCCGCTCCCAGTATGGCCCCTCCAAGTTGCGTTTCCCTGTCTTCGACGGACACGAGTATTCCAAGATTCCTCCGGCCGAGCAGTTCGACAGTCTCGACTTGAGGTCCGGCAATCATGACATGCAGGCCCGCGGCGCATACATGTCCAACCGATTCACCGACGACACCATGCTCGACATGGGCAATGTCAACCCCCACGGGCGTTTTGTGCACATGTACCTGAACGGCCAGTACTGGGGGCAATACCACATGCGCGAACGCTGGAACGGCGCCATGCTGGCCGAATACCTCGGAGGCCGGAAGGAGGACTACGAGGCGATCAATGCCAATAATACCGGTAATAATTTCCTGCCCGGAATTCCCTACGATGGGACCGGCCGCTACTGGAGCCAGGCCCAGTCCCTGGTCAATCGTCCCAACACGTTCCAGGCCACCCGCCGCTATATCGACATTCCCAACGTGATTGACTTCATGATCCTCTGGTCCAGCGGCCAAAGCGAATCCGAATTCCGCAGTGCCGGCTCCGTTCCGCGGCGAATCCCCTACAAGTTCTTCCTTAAGGATGCCGACGGATGGCTGCGCGGCTCAAACAACCCGATCGTTCACCCGGGCCCGATCAACATCATGGCCCGCCTCCGGGCGGAAGGGGATCCAGATTACGAAATGCTGCTCGCCGACCGGATCCACAAGCACTTCTTCAACGACGGAGCCCTCACACCCGCGGCCTGTCTCAACCGGTTGCAAACCCGGGTAAAGGAAATCGAGGTCAGCTTTCTCGCGGAATCCGCACGGTGGAACATGCAATCCCCCGCATCGTGGGAAAGCTATCAGAACAACGCAATGCGCAGAACCCTCCGCCGACTCTCTCGAGACATGTTGGTAAAGTATCAGGCACAGGGCATGTATCCGGACATCGTCGCTCCCGCTTTTTCGGTCCACGGAGGAGAAGTCCCGTCTGGATTCGAACTCGAAATATCCGCCCCGCAGGGTGAAATCTACTACACCCTGGACGGCAGTGACCCCCGTGAGGCCGGGGGAGCCCTTTCCCCCGCCGCCCTGCTCTACGAGGCGCCCCTCGTCCTCACTGATATCGGCACAGTGAAATCCCGCGTCCTGGAGAATCGCACGTGGTCCGCCCTCAACGAAGCCCTCTTCGTTCCCCGGCAGAACTTCGGGAATCTGGTGGTCTCCGAATTCATGTATAATCCGGGACCTCCCTCCGCCGCTGAAATCGCGGCCGGACACGATGACAGCGAGGATTTCGAATACCTGGAACTTCTGAATGCCGGAACCTCCCCCATCAAACTTGATGGACTCCGCTTCACCGAGGGCATCGAGTTCGATTTTCGCACGGGAGAAATCACTGAGCTGGCCGCAGGCCAACGCCTCCTCGTGGTCGAAGACCCGGCCGCCTTTGAATTCCGCTATGGACCCGGGCGCCCAGTGACCGGGCAGTTCTCCGGGCAGCTCCGGGATGAGGGAGAAACCGTCGCACTCGTCGACCCCCTTGATACACCCCTCCTTGTGTTTACCTACGACAACAGAGCCCCCTGGCCTGAGGGGGCGGCCGGCCGTGGCTCCTCCCTGGTGCTGATCGACCCGGCCTCCCTCCCGGATCACAATCGGGTTTCCAACTGGCAGGCAGGGGCCGAGGGGGGCACCCCCGGACTCCGGAACGAACCGCTCCGTTCCTACCGGGCCTGGGCCGCTGAGCTGGGTATCGCAGAACCCGGGGGAGACCCGGATCACGACGGACTGAGCAACTTCCTCGAGTTCAACCTTCTCAGCGACCCGTTCCTGCCGCAGGCCATTCAGGATGCCGTCCGGGTGGAGATCAGCGCACTCGATCTGGGAGCAGGTCCCCGGGACTACCTTACCCTCACCGTCCGCCATCGCGTGACTACCAACGGCGTCACGATCATTCCCGAGCTCTCCCCCGATCTCCTCACATGGAACTCCTCCCCCGGGGCGGTCCTCCATGACCGCAGCTTTCACGGCGACGGCTCGGCCACCTCGGTTTATCGTTCTCCCAATCCCCTTGCCGAAACTACCGAGAGCTATCTCCGCATCCGGTTCGCACAGCCATAGGGGACATTTCCAGCGTTCACCACCAGCGCCGGCTGTCGCGCCACACTCCTGCCCGCCCTTCCTTTCGCGTTGCGTCCAGCTTCCCCACCGCTACCCTTCCGCCCTGCGCCCCGGCACGCAGGATTCCTGTTCACTGACTGCCGTCCACTGAGCACTGACCACAATGCCTACCCAAGTCGGCCTCATCTCACTTGGCTGTGCCAAGAACCTGATCGATTCCGAGATCATGATCGGGCACCTCCAGCAAGAGGGCATGATCATGATGCCGGAACCGGATCTAGCGGACGTTCTCATCGTCAACACCTGCTCCTTCATCGACGTGGCAAAGGAGGAATCCGTCCAAACCATCATCGAGGCGGTGAACGCCCGCCAGGCGGATCCCGCACGGGAAAAGCAGAAGATCATCGTGGCGGGCTGCCTCTCCCAGCGCTTCAACGTCTCGCGGAATGAGGATGAGCGCCTGCCCGGCCTCCTTCCCGAAGTGGACGCTTTCATCGGGCTCGACCAGGTCACCCAGGTCGCCCCCATCGTGAGGAAGGTTCTCAACCGACCCCTCGGCGACGAATCCCTGGACACCGTCACCGCCAAACCCCGCTTCATTCCTGATTACACGACTCCGCGCTTCCGTCTTACTCCCGGCCACATGGCTTACCTGAAAATCGCGGAAGGATGCAATCACACCTGTTCCTTCTGCATTATTCCCACCATCCGGGGTCAGCACCGTTCCCGCACGCAGGAATCGGTCGTACGGGAGGCCCGATCGCTTGTGGAAGCTGGCGTCAAGGAGCTCAATCTGATTTCCCAGGACACCACCTACTTCGGCATGGACCACTGGGAAGGGGCTGGACGGCGAGCCAAGCCCACCTCCGGCGTGGACTCCTCACGGGGCGAGTCGCTTGCCTCCCTCCTCCGGGAGCTCAACAAAATCGAGGGCCAATTCTGGATTCGACTGCTCTACACCCACCCCGCCCACTGGTCGGATGAATTGATCGAGACCATCGCGGCCTGCGAAAAAGTGACCAGCTACGTTGATATTCCCCTGCAGCACATCAGCGAGCACATGCTGAAGGTGATGAACCGGAAGACCGGGAGCACCTATATCCGCGATCTTCTCGCGCGCATGCGCCGGGGGATTCCGGACCTTGCTATCCGGACCACCTTCATCACCGGGTTTCCAGGGGAAACCCAGGAGGATCACGAGGAACTCCTGCAGTTCATTCGCTCCTTCCGATTCGAGCACTGCGGAATTTTCCAGTATTCCCGCGAGGAGGGAACCCGCGCGAACAAACTCCCGGGCCACCTCCACCACATGACGATCAAGGCTCGCCACCGGGAACTCACGAGTGCCATCGACCAGGTCGCCGACGCGGTGAACCAGAAACAGCTCGGCCGCACCCGTACCGTCCTCGTTGAAGAAGAGGGGATTGCCCGTTCCGAGTGGGACGCTCCCGACATCGATGGCCGGATCTTCGTCCCGGCCGGGCTCCCGGTGGGAGAGTTCGCCAACGTCACAATCACCGATCACCGCGGTTACGACCTGGTCGCATCCTGACCCGCTCCCCGACATTGCGGACAAAAGGGAACGCGCAATACTCTGTTCTCCCCAGCTGATCAGGAAGCCGTGCTGCACCCTGTCCAATTCCTCTGGAAAACCCATGTCCAAGCCCGTCCTCGTCGACCAGATCCGTCAGCAGCTGAAAGAGCAGCTCAACGTCATGCAGGCTGCCGCTGCGGAGGCGAGGGAGAATGCAACCGGCGACGAGACCAGATCGGATGGAAAGTATGACACCCGCGCGATAGAAGCCGGCTATCTCGCCGGGGCCCAGTCAAGGCAGGCAGACCAGTTGGCTGAAGCCGTGCGCCTGTTCGAGTCCTTTGAGCCTCCGGCCTATCGCCCCGGAGAGAACATCGGACCCGGGGCCCTCGTGGAGTGCGAACATGAGGGGGAGATCGTCTTCTATCTCCTCGCCCCTGCCGCCGGCGGGCTCACTCTCCCGTACGAAGGGTTCGACTGCATCGTGCTCTCAACCGATTCGGTGATCTACCAGGAGCTCCTCGGCGCCACATCGGGCCAGGTCCTGGAGGGCTCCGGAATCATGGTGATGAGCATGACGTGAGCCTCCCTGCAACTGGCACGCCACACCTCGATAAGCATCCGTTGAATTAACGCCCGCCAGAGGTTCAAAACGCTTCCTCCGGGAGGGTCGCAGCAATGATCCAGACACTCCGGCACCGTCCTGATCATGACTCTCCGGGATAGACGCGTCAAAACAGCTTGAAAATCAGCCTAATCCGTCTTGTTTCCCCAAATGCTTTCTCTCTCGCTCCTGCGTCGACTCCTGATGGTCGCCGCCCCGGGCTGCCTGGTTTCTTTTCTTCATGCCCAGGACAGCAAGATCGCTGCTCCCGCACCTGACGGCAAAACCCTCTTCGCTCAAAACTGCGCGGCCTGCCACCTTCCTGATCGTCAGATTGTCGGGCCTTCCCTCGTGGAAATCTCCAGACTCTACTCCACCAAGCTGGACGACTTCCTGGCATGGTGCAAAGAACCCGTGCAGAAGCGCAAGGGCGTCATCCAGATGCCGTCCATGGCACACGTCGGGGACACCAGCCTGAAACTCGTTCACGCCCACATCCTCAAAGCCGCACAGGGTCTCAAGGAGGTCAAGGTGAAGGGTCTCGACCCCTTTTACGCCTCAACGTCCATGCGAAAACGTCCCAACGTGATGCGCATATTCATGCCCGAGGCAGGGCCCGCGGCCATTGCGGTCGCGGTCAATGAGGAGCTCCACTACTGCTGGGATGCCGGAGAGTGCCGCCTGCGCTACATCTGGAAGGGGGATTTCATCGATGGGTGGTCCGTCTGGCGGGGCAATGGCAATGGCCTGGCCAGGATTCAGGGGGACATTCTCCTGCGCGAGGAACACAATCCCGTTCCCTATGCGGACCTCGCGGACTCGAACATCCCGCAACCCAAGTTCCTTGGCTATACCCTCAAGGACGGGCTGCCCACCTTCCGCTGGCGCGTCCGGGGCTTTGACGTGTCCGAGACCATCCGTCCCACCGAGGACGGCAAGGCCCTCACCCGCACTTTCAAGGCCGGGAAAGGCTTCCCGCTCGCTTTCAGGTTCAAGTCTTCCGACACCATGTTGGTTTCCCCCGAATCCGCCCAACTCGACGAGCAGGGCTCCCTAACCGTCACCCTTACTCCCCGCTAGCACCATGCGGACCCTCCTCACCCTCATCCTCGTCGCAGGCACGGCCTTGGCCGACTCCTGGACCGACACCTTTTCCATTGAGAAAATCCCCGTTCCCGCAGGGGTCGACCCCCAGATTGGTGGGATCGATGCCACCCCCAGCGGCAAGCTCGCCATGTGTTTCCATCGCGGCGAAATCCTCATCTACAATCCACGGGGAAAGACTTGGAAACGCTTTGCAGACGGCCTGCACGAGCCGCTGGGCCTCGTGGCCGAAAGTGAGTCCAGCTTTCTCGTCATGCAGCGCCCTGAGCTGACCCGGGTTGCTGATACCGACGGCGACGGCACCGCTGACCTCTACGAAACGCTCTTTGACGGCTTCGGGATGACCGGGAACTACCACGAATTCGCCTTCGGCCTCGCCCGGGACAGCAAGGGCTATATTTACCTCGCTCTGGGAACCGCTTCCAACGGGGCCGGAATTCGCCCCGAGATCCGCGGAACCTGGAGCGACATCGGACTTGCCCGGGAGAATATGCTGAATGGCCCGAACTGGGGCAAAAACAAGGGGAAGGCAGGCCGCATGTATTCCCGCGTGCCCTACCGGGGCTGGGTCATCAAGGTCGCGCCGGATGGCTCGAAGTGGTGGCCCTTCGCCAGCGGGTTTCGTTCCCCCGAGGGGCTTGGATTTGACAGGGACGGCCGCCTGTATGTTACCGACAACCAGGGCGACTGGCTCGGGACCAGCAAGGTCTTTCACGTCCGGGAAGGTCATTTTCACGGGCACCCGGCATCTCTGGTCTGGAAAAAAGGATGGACCCGGGAGCCCCTGAAAATTCCCGTGGCCGAACTCGACAGGATGCGCACCCCGGCAATGGGCCTCCTTCCGCAGGGTGAACTCGCCAATTCCCCCACCGAGCCGCGCATGATTCCGAAAGGAACCTTCGGCCCGCTTGCCGGGCAGATGCTCATCGGTGAGATGAACCAAACCAACCTCGTGCGCTTTCTCCCGGATCCTGTCGAGGACGTCTCGCAGGGAGCGGCCATTCCATTCCTGCGCACCGGCGCCCTCGGGCGCGGCAATCACCGTCTCACCTTCACCCCCGATGGCTCCCTGTGGGTCGCCAAGACGCATCTCTCCTGGGCCGGGGCCAATGGGCTCATGCGCGTGCAGTTGAAAGATGACGCCGGGGACTTTCTCGCCGTCGACCGGGTCCGGCTTCTCAAGAATGGATTCTCCCTCGGGTTTACCCAGCCAGTGGACCCGCAGACCCTGAAGTCGGTCACTGTCCGACGCCACAGCTACAAGTATCACCAGGGCTACGGTTCTCCCAAGGTAGGCGATGCACAGGTGCCCTGTCAGGTGACCGCGTTCTCCTCCCGGGACCGCACCTGCATGATCAAGCTTGACGATCTCGCGGAAGGCTCCCTCTACACGATCTCCCTGCCCGAAGTGTCCTCGGTCAGCGGAAAACCGCTGCTGGGCGAGAAGGTCTACTACACCCTCGTGAAGAGACGCTGAGGAGGAGCCCCGCCCGTCTGCAGAGGGGCATGCGCCGGGCGAGCGAAACCGGGAGCCCCCTGCTCGGGGAAGGCGGACTGCCTGATCACTGCTGGATTTTTCGCACTTGCGCGTGCACACTGGGAGCGTGCGGAGAATTCTCATGAAGTTCATTCCCCTCCTTCTCCTGGCTGGCGCCTGCGGCGCGGGCTGGATCTACCGGGACGAGATCATCGCCCTTGTCGAGAGCCCCCCGGGCTCCGATCCCGAACCCGGGAACGCACCCGACCCCGAGACTTACGAGACCCTTTCCGGGAAGCTTGAGGAAGATCGCCAACACCTGCGTCAGCGCTACCGCCAGGCGAGCAACAACTCCGAACGTTCCAAAATCCTCGGGGAGGCCCGCGTCCTGCTCGAGGACTGCCTCCCGCGCCTCATGCGCTGCTGGCTGGGAACCCCTTGGGATTTCAACGGCACCGCACACGAACCAGGCGGGGGAAAAGTAGCTTGCGGCTACTTCGTTTCCTCCGTCCTCCAGGATGCGGGTTTCCGCATCGAGTGGGCACGCCTCGCTCAGCAGGCCTCACAGAATATCCTCGGCACGTTCATTCCCCGCGAGGAAATGAACCTCCTCGTTGGCGTTGCCTACGAGGAGTTCCTCGCTGCGGTTGAATCTTGCGGAAGCGGCATTTACATCGTCGGCCTGGACAGCCATGTGGCTTTCCTCGTTGTTACAGGTGAGGGTGAAATCCGTTTCATTCACTCCTCGGGGGCAAGCCCCTACTGCGTTGTGGACGAAGCCCGGGATGAAGCCCGGGTTCTCCGCAGCTCCAACTACCGCGTCACCGGCAATCTCACTGCCAGTGGCGAAGTTGTCCGCAGCTGGCTCCTCGGAACAGAGTTCAAAACGCAAACGTCGTAAGACTCCCTGCCTCTCGAAAAGGGTTTGCCGGGACCATCTGCAAATTCCCGGGGCCTCCACGCTGGCGTTCCCCCACAGGCATGGTCCCCCGGGGCCAGCACCCTCGAGGACGAGGTCTGCCCACCAAACGCGCGTGCCTGGCAGGTTACCCCGGCCTTCTCAGGAGGAGTCCTTCAGCAGGGCCAGGCAGTCCGCACGCGCCTTCGGCAATCCTCCAAACGCCCGCTCCAGCGCCGCTCCGGCATTCAGCCCCTCGTGACCTACGCCCATGAGCTCCGCCAGCTGCCGCTCGTAGTGGAGGAGAGCCCGGCGATCCGCCTCTTCCCTGGCAAGATACGAGAGCCCACGCCGCAGCAGGTCAAACAGCTCTGGAACAGGGTGCTCACGCTCGACCACCTGCTCCAGCAATTGCCCGAAGTAGGCAGCCAGCATGGTGCGGGCATAGCTGTGGCGCAGCCCAACCCGGAAGTCCGTCACCACGACCTCCTTCAGGATGTGCAATTCACTTTTCCGGCTCGGAACCCACACGAGGTCCGCTTCCAGGAAAAGGTCCAGCTTGCCGGCAAAGGCGCTTCTGGGGCGCCGGGCACCCTTGGCTACTGTCTTGAGCAACCCCGCTTGTTCCGTGCACCAGTGCACGATCAGACTCGTGTCGCTCAGCTTGGTTGTCCGAAGGACAATTCCCCGCGCCTTGTCCATCAGGACTCTATGACGATTCCAACTGAAAGAAGGACCGAGGCCGACCCCATCCGGAGGGCTCCGGTTCCTTCACCTTGATATCGCCGCACTCCACGGCACACGGCCCTCTCTGGCGTTTGCCTTCTGCCAAGCCTCATTCCTCAACCTTCTGGGCTTCCCTCGCAGTGTCAAGGCCACGCTGAGCTCCCTGACAGGTGTTCACTTTCTATCGCCGGCGCGTGCCTTCTTTGATAGATTCATGCGCCTTCACACATGTCTGCCCTCGTCTCACTTCTCGGCATGGCCATTCTCGTGGGGATCGCCATGCTCGCTTCCTCGAATCGCAAAGCGATTCGATTTCGCACCGTCCTTGGGGCCTTCCTCGTACAGATCACCCTGGGCGCCTTCGTCCTTGGCACCAGCTGGGGGGCCAGCGTCCTCGAAGTCCTCTCCAATTTCGTCAAGGCCATCATTGCCAGCGGAGACAAGGGTATCGCTTTCGTCTTCGGACCCCTCGCCGAGCAGGAAACATTCGGGTTCATCTTCCTCGTCCGCGTCCTGCCCATCATCATCTTCTTCTCCTCTCTCATCGCCGTCCTCTATCACCTGAGGATCATGCCTCTCATCATCCGAACCCTTGGTGGAGCCCTCCGCAAGGCCCTCGGAACCAGCCGCGCGGAATCGCTCTCGGCTACCGCCAACATCTTCGTCGGCCAAACCGAGGCTCCTCTCGTCGTGCGGCCCTACATCCCGCGCATGACAGAATCAGAACTGTTTGCCATCATGGTGGGCGGGCTATCCTCCATTGCCGGATCCGTCCTCGCGGCCTACGCAGGGATGGGCGTGGAGCTCAAATACCTGCTGGCTGCTTCGTTCATGGCCGCACCCGGGGGTCTCCTCTTCGCCAAGATCCTCCTCCCTGAAAGCGGAACTCCGAAGGAGCACCTGCCCTCCGACGGGGAGGAAGACAAACCTGTCAACGTCCTCGATGCTGCAGCGCAAGGCGCTTCTTCCGGCCTGAAGCTGGCCCTCAATGTGGGAGCCATGCTTCTCGCCTTTGTCGCTCTCATCGCTCTCGCCAACCTGGGACTGGGGACATTCGCAGGCTGGTTCGGTCACCCAGATCTGACTCTCCAGCAGATCCTTGGGGGGGTCTTCGCGCCTCTCGCGTGGATCCTGGGCGTGCCCTGGGAGGAAGCCAGCCGGGCGGGAAGCTTTATCGGGCAGAAAATCATCCTCAACGAATTCATGGCCTACAAGGCCTTGCTCGAGGACGGCTCACTCTCAGAGCTCTCAGAGGGTATTGTGACCTTCGCCCTGTGTGGCTTCGCGAACCTCTCTTCCATTGCAATTCTCCTCGGCGGGCTCGGAGGAATCGCTCCCAATCGCCGCAAGGACATCGCGCGCCTCGGCCTGCGGGCCGTCTTTGCCGCTTCTCTCGCCAACTTCATGAGTGCCGCCATCGCCGGGCTCTTTCTTGCCCTCTCCCTCTGAACAAGCGACAACCGCCTCGCGCATGCCGGAGCAGCCCTCATCCCCGACCACCAAGAACCCCATGCTCGAGATTCTCCTCGCTCTCGCCGTCGGAATCGTCATTGGCCTCGTTTTCAGTGCCACCAAGTTACCGCTTCCAGCCCCTCCCGTCCTCGCTGGCGTAGCCGGGATCGTGGGAATCTATTTAGGCGGGCAGCTCTGGCCTCATCTCGCAAAGCTGTTTTCGTAGTCTTATCGGGCGGCAACATCGCGGCGCTCTCCCGGACCTAGACGGACCTGTGGATCCACACACATGACTCACCTGCCCCAGGAAATCATTCGCCGTAAACGTGACGGACACAGCCTGCATGAGGACGAAATCCGTTCCTTCGTGGAAGGGCTGACCAAGGAAAGCGTCACGGAGGGACAAGTCGCCGCCCTCGCCATGGCTATCTTCTTCCAGGGTGCGAGCCGCGCAGAATGCGTGGCTCTCACGCTCGCGATGCGGGACTCCGGAGACGTGATGAGATGGCAGGGCGAGAACCTCGACGGCCCGGTTATCGACAAGCACTCCACCGGCGGCGTGGGAGACCTCGTCTCGCTCATCCTCGGCCCGCTCGTGGCCGCCTGTGGGGGCTACGTCCCCATGATTTCCGGGCGCGGACTGGGCCACACCGGCGGAACGCTCGACAAGCTTGAGTCCATCCCCGGATACAACGCCACACCCTCCAGCAGCAAATTCCGTCAGACCGTCCGGGAAGCCGGAGTGGCTATCATCGGCCAGACGAGCCAACTCGCTCCCGCCGATGCGCGGCTCTATGCCATCCGGGATGTCACCGCCACGGTGGAATCCATCGAGCTGATTACCGCCTCCATTCTTTCCAAGAAGCTCGCGGCCGGCCTGGACGCTCTCGTCATGGACGTCAAGGTCGGCAACGGAGCCTTCATGCCCAGCTACCAGTCCTCACGCGAACTGGCCCGGAGTATCGCCGAGGTCGCCACCGGAGCCGGCACTCCAACTACCGCCCTTCTCACCGACATGAACCAATGCCTCGCTTCCAGTGCGGGTAATGCCATCGAGGTGCGAGAGGCCGTCCACTTTCTCGCCGGCGGACCACGCAACAGCCGTCTTGAAAAGGTGGTCTTCGCTCTCGCCAGTGAACTTCTTCAATCCGGCGGGCTTGCTGCCAGCCAGGCCGAGGCTGATGGGGCGCTCCGCTCCGCCCTCGATTCCGGAAGGGCCGCCGAACACTTTGGCCGCATGGTAGAGGCCCTCGGGGGCCCCCCCGACCTGCTCGAACGTGCCGAGGCCCTCCTGCCTCTCGCCCCGGTAACCATGCCTGTGCCTGCCCGCCGTCCTGGGGTTGTCTCCGCGATCGATACCCGTGAACTCGGCATGACCGTCGTACGCCTCGGAGGAGGGCGCCGCGACCCGGCCCAGGGAATCGACCACCGTGTGGGCCTCGGCGACATCGCAGCGCTCGGGACCGCCGTGGAAACGGGAAATCCGCTCGCGATCGTCCACGGGGCCTCGGAAGGAGAAACCTCCCGGGCCGCCGCCGAGCTGCAAGCCGCCTTCACCATCGGGGAGAGCGCCCCGGAACCACACCCCGTCATCCACGAGCGGGTCACAGCCCAGTAAAGCCGTGAAAAGGGTCGTCCTGCTCATCATGGATTCCTTCGGAATAGGCAGCGCTCCCGATGCGGCCGATTTCGGAGGCGAGGGGTTCACCGACGAGGGCTCCAACACACTTGGCCACATCGCTGAAGCCTTTGCACTCGCGGGCTCCCCCCTGAGCCTCCCCAACCTCGCCCGGCTCGGATTGCTGCACGCCTACCGGGACAAATCCGGAAACCCTCCCCCCGGCACCTTCCTTCCTGAGTTTCCCGAGGGCTCCTACGGACGCGCTCGGGAAATCTCGTCGGGAAAGGATACTCCCAGCGGGCACTGGGAGATTGCAGGCGTGCCAGTCCTGTTTGACTGGTCTTACTTCCCCCGCGGAGAAAACTGCTTTCCCGCGGATCTCCTTACAAGGATCACCCAACGATCCGACGTGTGTGGATTCCTCGGAAACTGCCATGCCTCCGGAACTGAAATCATCACCCGTCTCGGAGAGGAACATCTCTCCACCGGCTACCCCATTTTCTATACCTCCGCCGACAGCGTGTTCCAGATCGCGGCCCACGAAGAACACTTCGGACTCCATCGCCTCCTCGATCTCTGCCGGGTCACCCGCAGTCTCCTCGATGAGAGTGACCTCATGGTTGGCCGCGTGATCGCCCGCCCATTCCTCGGGAACTGCCGGGAAAACTTCAGGCGGACTGGAAATCGCCACGACTTTGCCGTGCCCCCTCCGGCCCCTACTGTCCTCCAAAGCTTGTGTGAAGCGGGGGGCACTGTCATCGGGATAGGCAAGATCGGTGACATCTACGCCCACACCGGCGTGACCGAGGAAGTCAGGGCCAGCGGCCATGAGGCCCTCTGGGAGGAGACCCTTGCAGCCCTCACCCGCACGCAAGACCGCTCATTGGTCATGACCAACTTTGTCGACTTTGATGCCCTCCACGGGCATCGGCGGGATGTCCATGGATATGGACGGGCCCTGGAGGAGTTCGACGCCATGCTCCCGACCCTTTTCTCCGCCCTCGGCCCGGAAGATCTCCTCATTATCACGGCCGACCATGGGAACGACCCTACCTGGCCGGGAACAGACCATACCCGGGAGGAGGTCCCGATCCTCCTCCTCGGCCCTCCCGTGGCCCCCGGGACCAACCTTGGGGCCCGGGAAACCTTTGCAGACATCGGCCAGACCATCGCAGACTTCCTCGACCTGCCGGCCCTCGAGTCCGGCTCTTCCCTCCTTTCCTGAACTCCAGCCTCTGACCATGCCCACCCCCACGCCACACATCGAAGCTGCTCCCGGGGATTTTGCCGAAACCGTCCTCATGCCGGGTGACCCACTCCGGGCCCAGCACATAGCGGAGACCTTTCTCGAGAATGTCCGACAGGTCAACGGGGTGCGGAACATGCTCGGCTTCACCGGCACCTACCGCGGGCTCCCCGTCTCGGTCATGGGAAGCGGAATGGGCATTCCCTCCATCTCTATCTACGCGCGGGAGCTCTGGACCGAGTATGGCGTGGAGAACATCATCCGGGTGGGAAGCTGTGGGACATCCCACTCCGACATCCAGCTCCGTGATGTTCTTATCGGGATCGGGGCCTGCACGGACTCCAAGGTCAATCGCAGCCGCTTTCGAGGTCACGACTTTGCGGCTATTGCCGACTTTCAGCTGGCCCGGCGCGCGGTTACCGCCGCCGAACGCATGAATATTCCCGTCCGCACCGGCAACCTCTTCTCGGCAGACCTCTTCTACACTCCCGAACCCGGGATGTTCGATGTTCTGGAGAATATGGGAGTAGTGGGCATCGAGATGGAGGCCGCCGGGCTCTATGGCTGCGCAGCGGAATGCGGAAAGCAGGCCCTCGCAATCTGCACGGTCTCAGACCATATCCGGACTGGGGAGGCCACCACCTCCGCTGAGCGTCAGACGAGCTTCAATGACATGATCCGGGTCACTCTCGAGTCCCTCCTCTGATCCCGACGGCGCGGGAGCAGTCTCTGCCGGCTCCCTCAAAGGACGCCCGCGAGTTTTTTCACGCGTTTGAGCAGCGCCTTCACCTGTCCGTCCCCCTGATCGGTCGGAACAAAATCCCCACCCGCAGAGGAGAGAAGGGTGCATTTCACCTCGTGCGTTCCAAACTCAACCTCGGTGATGGTCACGACCGCAAGGGCCTGGACTCCCTGACCAAACCACTCTCCAAAGCGTTCCCGGGAACGTGCATCCCCTCTCCGCGCAAACTGCAGCGGCCCACCGGCTACCCTGCCAGGCAGCAGTTGGAATCCATCCATCTGGAACACGGTCACAACCGCCTTTTCGATGTTGTAGCGCGGTGCGAACTCGATCTTCTGCGACAAGCCCGCCTGCCCTCCTCCCCGAAGCCCACCGGGGCCACAGGCCGAAAGAAGGGTCGCCGCAAGGAGGGACAAAGAGACGAACGCGCACCGCACCAATGAAACCGCAAACATGACCTCCAAATGTGAACCGGTCCTTTCAGGGATCAAGCTTCCTCCTCCGGCCGGTGACGGCCCTGCAACCCCCCGGCACCAGAATCCCCCTTGCGGTGCCTAGGAAGTAAGGACCGGAAGAAGAGCGCCTTGACTACCGGGGCAGGGTGGACTAACTCCCGCCCCTCATGGGAGAACCCTCATTCAGCGACGACCTCCAGGCGCTCGACACTGCGACCCTCAAGGGGCGCTTGTCGGAACTCCGGAGGTATCTTTGACGTTCCCGGACTCGAGGAACAAATAGCCACCATCGAGAAGAGGATGGAGGCCTCCGATTTCTGGAACGACCAGAGCGCAGCACAACAAACAGTCCGGGAGTCCAATCTCCTGAAGAGCAAGCTTCATCCTTTCCTCAAGTTGGAGGAGCGCCTGCAGAACGTGGAGGCCGGGATCGAACTGGCCCGCGAGTTTGACGATCCTGACTCAGCCCGGGAAGCTATCACCGAATGCGCGACACTGCACCGGGACATCGATTCCTTCGAACTGGTCATCCTCCTGGACAAGCCCACCGATGCCAGCAACGCCTACCTCTCGATTCAGGCGGGAGCAGGTGGGACCGAAGCCTTCGACTGGGCCCAGATGCTCATGCGGATGTACATGCGCTGGGCTGAAGGCCGGGGATTCAAGGTGACCGTTACCGACGAGCAGGAGGGAGAAGGGGCTGGAATCTCCAGCGCATCCCTGAAAATTGAAGGGGACTACGCCTACGGCTACCTCAAGAACGAGCGTGGCGTGCATCGCCTCGTGCGAATCTCTCCCTTCGACGCAGCCGGCAAACGGCACACTTCCTTCGTGGCGATTGATTGCACTCCCGAGATTTCGAACGATATCAAGATTGAGATTCCGGAAGGTGATGTGGAATTGCAGACCACCCGCTCCGGGGGCAAGGGCGGACAGAACGTCAACAAGGTGGAAACCGCGGTTATTCTGAAGCACAAACCCACCGGAATCATCATTCGCTGTACCCAGGAGCGCTCTCAGCTCCGCAATCGCGAACTCGCGTGGGAACTCCTTAAGGCCAAGCTTTACCAGATTGAGGAGGACAAGCAGAAGGCCGAAGCCGACCGCACCTATGGTGAAAAGGGCGAAATCGGATTCGGAAGCCAGATTCGCTCCTACGTCTTCCAGCCCTACCAGATGGTCAAGGACCTGCGCACCGGCCACGAAACCGGGAACATCCAGGCGGTCATGGATGGCGACCTCGATGACTTTATCGAAGCCAAGCTGCGCGGACAGGAACGAAAATAAGGAACTCCTCTTCTTCCCGGCGGTGAATTGGGGATTGGTCTCCGGAAAAATTCTGCAATCGTTCCGGTTCAATGAGCCGACTCCTCGCCCTCCTTGTGGGACTCGCTGCAACCGCCAGTGCAGAACTGGATTGGCGCAGCTTCGAGAACGCGGACAAGACCAAGTCCTTCCAGGGACGGCTGGTGGGCTACAACCCCTCCAGCAGGAAGGTCACCGTTCAGAAGAAAACCACCCTGCGCCCGGTTACGTTCAGCGTATCTCTGCTCTCCGCGGAGCATCAAAAGTATGTCGAAGATCGCGCGGTGGAGCTGGAGGCCGCTGGAGGCCTGCGCATGATGTTTTACGAGAGTGTCGAAAAGACCGGCTCCAGGCGCACCAGCGATACGCGCACGGCCAGCTACAATGGAGGCTACAGGATAGAGATCCGTAATTTCCTCCGTCGCCCGATCCAGAATGTCTCTGTCGACTACATTGTGATTTACCGCAGGGACTCGACGGAGGGCAACGGGACCCTCGCAACAAAGAGGGGCTCGAAGGATCTCACCGCGCTCATCCCCAATTACGACGAGAGTATCTCAATTGATGGGATTCCGCTCTCAAGCTACTACAAGGCAGGCTCAGTCACCGCCGTGGCCGGTTCAACATGATGTCGAGGAAGTGGCGCGGTTCGTGCCACAAGGTCACAGAGGAGCCGCGACAGCCTCGTCGGCTGCATTGCCCGCATCAAGGTAGGTGGCAGGGTCGTGAAGACCGAGGCATCGAGCGCTGATGTCCTTCGCGAATACAGCGACGCTTTCGCGGCTGCCAGATAGACTGGGGCACCCCTGGTCAGCCCTTTCCCGCTGAGCAGCGGGCAGTGGCAGGGGCCGTGGACCCGCTGGATGCGACCAAGGGTAGCGTCATTCTTGCTACTGCCATCGAGAAGAGGGCACATCGTTCTCTCTTACCGTCACCAGCTTACCCCACAGCTGCTGGGGTGTCTCTCTGGGTGCTGTCATCACAAAATGAGGAGCGTTCTCATGGTCCGAGGCGAGTTCTCCGGCAAAGGTGCAGAAGAGATCCCGGATTTTATCGCGCGCGGCAGGCTCTGGGATTGCGGGCAGGAGGAAGAGAAGGAAGCTCCGGCCCTCTTCGAAGGCATTGCTCAGGACGGTCTCGCCCGGCAGCCTCCCAAGGAGTTCCCGAAACGGCTCCGTGAGCTCAATTTCTTCACCATCGACATAGGGAAGCCTCACCAGGATGGAGGGCACAGCCTGCTCCCGGTGGATTTCCACCGCTGCTTCCATCGCTTCAAAAAAATCCAGCTGGCTGAGCGTGGCAGGACTCGCCTCGAGGCAGGCAGCCTCAGCCATCGTGAACTTCATCCAGTCACAAATCGACTTCATCACATCAAAGGTATTCACCCTGAAGTCCGTCAGGGAGACATCCTCAACGATAAGCACACAACTCACCGATCCATCGATCCGGTCAACAGGGTAGGCTGCGAGGTAGCCACCGCTGCGTGAAGGAGCAGCCTCCCGCAGGGACTTCTGAATAAGAAAACTTTTCCGGGAAAGGGCCTCCGCAACAATCGGGTGGTCTCCTGCCTCGAGCAACTCGGGGAACCTGGAGGAGTCGCCAAGCAAGGCGACACGCGTAAGGAGAGGCCGGCAGTCGCCGGACACCTTGTAGAGGGCCGCGCGCCGGACACGTGTGATTCTCTCCAAGGCTTCCAGAAGGTCGCCGGGCGTAAACTCCCGGGAGGTCTCCATCAGTTCCTGCAACTCCTCATCGAGAGCCGCCGCCTCCGCACCGTAGAAAGCGAGCCTCTGCTTCAGATCCTGCCGGGAAAGCAGGAGCAGCTCACGCTCTGCTTGCAGGCGCGTGTTCGCTCGCTGCAAATGCGCGCTTTCCTCTTCCAGCCCTGCCCGGCGGCCATGCAGGCGGCCCGAGCCCAGGCCGATGAGGGCCCCAAAGAGCGGGCAGGCCACCAGGACGTGGCCATCGGCGGCAAGGGCCATGCCGTCATGAAGCACAAGGCGCGCACCCAGCAGCAGCAGAGCAGTCCCCAATCCGGCTCCGAGTCCGGCGCTCAAGCCATGACGCAACCCCATGAAGGCCGGAAGGAGCAGAAAAGGAGTCGGGTTGGAAGCGAACCAGCCGGGGTCCTCCGGAGAGAGAAGGAAATTCACGGCCAACAGCAGCATGAACAGCGCGACGAATTCGAGGGTGAAGCAGCGTAGTGCCGAGCTCCCGCACCGCGCGGCGGGGACAACGGGCTGGCACAGGGGCAGGGACTGGACAGACATGGCTACAGACAGCGACAGGTTTTCCCGGGAGGGAACGAGCTGTCTCTTATACACATCTCCGAGCCCACGAGACCGTACTAGAT
>CAWWCX010000003.1:0-30480 GCA_963935445.1 uncultured Roseibacillus sp. | reverse complement strand
ACACACTGCATATCGTCGGCAGCGTCAGATGTGTATAAGAGACAGGCCGGGGGGTATGCCTCGGGGAGGCAGGAAATCATCGACCTCCTGCGGCAGCGCTCCCGCCCGTACCTGTTCTCCAACAGCATTGCCCCTCCTGTTGCGGCGGCATCCCTGCGAGCCCTGCAGATGCTGGAAGCCTCAAGCGAAATGGCTGACCGTTTGAAGGAAAACACGGCCTACTTCCGGGAGTCCATGGCCCAGACGGGCTTCGAGATTCTCGGCTCCAATCATCCCATCACTCCTGTCATGCTGAGAGATGCCGCCCTCGCCCAGCGCTTTGCTGAGAAGTTGCTGGAGCATGGGGTTTTCGCGATCGGATTCTTCTTCCCGGTGGTCCCGAGGGAAACCGCCCGCATCCGCACACAGATTTCCGCGGCCCACACCCGCGAGCATCTCGATCGTGCAGTGGAGGCTTTTACGCGGACAGGAAAGGAACTGGGCGTAATTTGAGAATGAGCTGGCAGGTCCTGCTGCTGACGGCTTGAAAGGGGGGAATACCTCGCGGGGCCGGGAGAGGGGTCCGAGCAGGCCTGTTTGTCAGGCGATGATCTTGTCGAGGACCTTTCCTGCGACATCTGTCAGCCGGAAATCACGCCCGCTGAAATGATACGTGAGCTCCTTATGATTGATTCCCATCAGATGGAGAATCGTCGCATGAATATCATGCACGGATGTCCGGTCCACTGCGGCATGGTAGCCAACCTCATCGGTTTCTCCGTAGTTTGCTCCTCCCTTGATGCCGCCGCCCGCCATCCACATCGTGAAGCCAAATGGGTGGTGGTCACGACCATTGCCTCCCTGTTTCTGTGGCGTGCGCCCGAACTCGCCACCCCAGATAACGAGGGTTTCATCCAGGAGACCGCGTTGCTCGAGGTCCTGGAGCAACCCTGCGATCGGCTGATCTGTTGCCGCGCAGTGCTTGTTGTGGTTGGCAGTCAGGTTGCCATGAGCATCCCATGTGTTGTCACCATGCCCCCCTCCTGAATACAACTGGACGAAGCGCACCCCGCGCTCAACGAGGCGCCTGGCCATCAGGCACTGGCTGCCAAAGTATTCTCCGGGATTTCCGCTCTCGATACCGTAGAGCTTTCTCGTCGCCTCATTCTCCCCGGAGATCGCCAGTGCCTCGGGAGCTGCCGACTGCATCCGGTAAGCAAGCTCAAAGGATTCGATCCGTGCCTCAAGGGCGTTTTCAGCGGGATAGCTCTCCATGTGCCGACGGTTGAGCTTGCCTGCATAATCGAGCAGTTGCCGCTGTTGCGTGTCCCCCAGTTTCTCCGGCCTGTTGAGATTGAGAACGGGCGTGCCCTGTGAACGAACCGGGGTTCCCTGAAATGCACCGGGAAGAAAGCCCGACCCCCAGTTCGGGGCTCCTCCGATCGGGCCTCCACGGTAATCATAGAGCACGACAAAACCGGGCAGGTCCTGGTTCCCCGTGCCGAGTCCGTAGGTGACCCAGGAGCCAACGCTGGGAAATCCGGTGCGGATCATCCCGGTATTCAGTTCAAAGAGCGCGGGGGCATGGCTGATCGAATGGCCGTAAACTCCGCGAAGCATTGCGGTATGGTCGATCATGCGGGAGAGGTGAGGATAGCACTCGGAGACCCAGTGCCCGCTTTGTCCATGCCGGGCAAACTTGTAGGGCGAAGGGAACAGGCCGCCGCTGCTGCGAGCACCCTTGGTGTCGGCTACCTCGTTAACCTTTTTCCCGGAGTATTTCTCAAGAGCCGGTTTATAATCAAAAAGGTCTACATGGCTGGGCCCGCCATACATGAACAGGAAGATGACACTCTTGGCACGGCATGGGAAATGCGGCGACCTCGGGGAGAGTGGGGAATCCAGACCTCCCGATGGGGCTCCCGGGCCAGCCAGCAGTTTCTGATCCGACATCAGCCCAGCAAGGGCGAGTGATCCGAATCCACCTCCTGCGCGTGCGAGCAGGTCACGCCTGGTCATCGGCTTGCGGAAGCCTGCGAGATCAATCGACATAGGTGAATTCATTGAGGGTGAGAAGCATGTGACAGAAATTCTCAACACTCTGACCTTCCGTGGAAAGCAGGTCTGTTCCGAGCGTCACCTCTGCCTCCGTGGGTTCCCGGGAAAAAGCCAGCCAGTAGCCTTCTTCCACGATTGCGCGCATGCTTTCGGGGTTCTCTGAGTCCGGATTCCCCGCGGCTTCAACAACCCGGTTTGCAAAATGACCGGCTTGTGTGCGCACGAACTGGTTGTTCAGCAGAAGCAGGGCCTGGGTCGGGACCGTGGTCTGTTCCCGGACACCACGACTCTGCATCGCGTCTGGAACGTCGAAGGTCTCAAAAAACGGGACCCGCATGGAGCGGCGCATGAAGACATATATGCTGCGACGCCAGGTTGCAGGCCCGTCTTTCACGTTGACGGGCCACTTGTTGGTCGAACCGGTTTTGATCGCATCACTGGAGACCCATGGCTTGATGCTTGGCCCGTAGAGAGTGCGGTTGAGTGTGCCAGCGGTGTGCATGATTGAATCGCGCAGGATTTCAGCTTCAAGCCGTTGAGGTTGGCGGCGCCACAACAGTTGATTCCCCGGATCCAGCTCATTCCGCCTCTGATCCCACCGGGTGCTCTGCATGTAGGTTGCACTGGTCATGATCAGATGGTGTATCGGCTTCAGGCGCCATTCTTGCCGGATGAGCTCGCCAGCCAGCCAGTCGAGCAGTGCCGGATGAGTCGGCTGATCTCCAACTCCGCCGAAATTGTTGCTGGTCTTTACCAGACCGGCGCCAAAGTGATGCTGCCAGAGGCGGTTGACGATTACCCTCGCGAGCAATCCCCCCGCTCCGTCCTCCACGTCGGTCAACCACCGGGCAAGGCCGGCTCGTCCGTCCCCACCCTGATTTTCACTCGCGGTGATCCATTTCCCGATGTCTCCATCTCCCGGACTCAGGGCCGTCAGGACTCCAAATCCGACATCCCCGTCCTTCTCCTCGACATCTCCCCGTCTGAGCAGGGGGTTGCTTCGTTTGTTGCCGCCGTTCCAGGCGAGGGACTTGACCTCGTCCCCATTGGCGCCGAGGGCGACCTTGCGGTCCCCGGGCTTGCCCGGGAGGAAAAACCCTACCAGCCGATAGTAGTCACGCTGGGAAATGGGATCATACTTGTGGTCGTGGCACCGCGCGCAGCCGATCGTCAGTCCGAGAAAGGCTGAGCCGGTGGCTGAGACGATATCATCCATCTTGTCGTAAGCGGCCTTCTCCTTCTCCCTGTCCACTCCATCGACATTGGTCACGGTCGATCCGGACGTGAGAAAGCCGGTCAGGGCCACGGCCAGGGGGTCATTGGCCTGCAGGGTGTCACCGGCAACCTGCCATTGGGTGAACCGGTCAAAAGGCATGTCTGCGTTGAGGGCCCGAATGACTGCATCACGGTAGGTCCACGCGGTTGGTCGCTCGTTATCACTTTCATAGCCGTGACTTTCACCAAAGCGGGCCACATCCAGCCAGTGCCGTCCCCAGCGCTCACCATAGTGGGGGCTGCCAAGGAGGAATGTGATCATTTCGGCATAGGCCCCAGTTGAGGAGCTCTCGACGAAACTCGTGACCTCCTGCCGGGTAGGGGCAAGGCCGATGAGGTCAAAGTAAGCCCGGCGAATCAGGGTTCTCCGATCGGTGGGAGGATTGGGCTGAATCTCCTTGTCCCGGGCCCTTGCGAGGATGAAATGATCAATGGCATTCCGGGCCCATGTGCTTTCCTTGATCGTGGGAACTTTTGCGGGAGCGAGGGGGCGGAAGGCCCAGTGTTCGGATTCCTGCGCCATTCCGGACAGGCTCATGCCCATCATTGAACTGACTAAAATCAAAAGTCGCCTCATGTGTAAATCCTCCCGGCAGTGACCAAGTATTTCTGAGGTTAGGGCAAATACATGGTTTAGTTACCCTGAGATGCGCTTGGTCACAAGCTTTGGAATTACAATTACAATCGCCAGATGAATGGCTTTGTACAGGTCAGAGTGGAGGCAGGTCCCCCGACGTCTCGGAGAGAGCCCGAGCCTGTGTGGCGATCTCCTCTGTTTCCGGGCTGGACAATGGCATGAAGGAACGAGAGAAGGCCTGTAATGGAGGCATGGATTCAGAGGCACGAATTCACGGTGGAGCCCGTTGTGGGACCGACCCTGGAGAGTTGCCTGGAGGTCCTGCGAACCTTTGACTGGAAAGGTGAGCTCGAGCTGTACGAGGAGGCGCTGGAGGAGGGGCGCGAGCGTTGCCCGCCCGCTTGTGTCCTTGTCGACAATGATCGCACCCTGCAGGTGATGCCCATTCATGGCAGCTGTTCGCACTATGCCTACACCTGTATTCATCCGCTGCGGCTGATGGCCTTCTTCGGGGCAAGCAGGACGGTCAACGCGTGGGCGATTGGTGACGAGCACCGGGCCGGGATCCTGGCCAGCCATTTTGCGGGGGAGGAGGCAAAACTGGTGCGGTCCCTCGCCCGGTTGACCGCAGCACCGCCGTGATCGAGGACGGGGGCCTGCGGCGTGGGCCCGGCAAGGGGCCCGATGCCCGATGGAGGCCACGGTTGCAGGCGCGCTCAGGCGAATCAGGCGCGTTGCCATGACTTTCGGAGCCGTGGACTGCATTTCGCGTTGAGGCCCCTGGCCGTTTTTGCTCTCCATTCCCTTGTGTCAGGGAGATGAGCGTATGTGGGTATGGTCCAAACTATCAGCCGCGAAGTGGGAGGAGACCTGGGAAGAGCGTTTTCACGGCAACCCCAATGCGGTCCTGAGCAGGCTCAATGGTGGCAAGTCGGTGCGGGTTGAGATTTACTGCGATCAGGAGAACGATGCCATTCGGATTGCTGAACAGTTTGGTGGATCGGTCAGCAAGCTTGAGGAGAAGAACTGGATGGCGCTCACTGCCAGGCCGGGCCCCCCGATCAAGATCCGGGGGAACCTCCTGGTCACTGAAGAGGTAAGTCCCTCGGGCCTCCGCGAGCTCACAAGGCTCCACGAGGGGCGGGCGGTAGTCAGTATCCCTCCCGAAATGGCCTTTGGGACGGGGGATCACCCCACCACCGCAAGCTGCCTGCGCTTCCTTGCCGACGAAGCCAAGGCTCGTGAAGGGTCTGCCTGGCGCATGCTGGATCTGGGTTGTGGCAGTGGAGTGCTTGCCATTGCGGCGAGCCTGCTGGGAGCGGAGGAGTGCGAGGCGCTGGATTACGATGCCAGGGCGGTGGCCGTCGCACGGGCGAATGTGGAGCGCAATGACGCGCGGGGAGTGCGGGTGGAGGAGGAGGACCTTCTGCAGTGGACTCCTGAGCGAAAATACGAGGTGGTTGTGGCCAATCTCTTCGCCGATATCCTGAAAGCATCCTTCGGAAAGATCCGGAGCACCGTTAGCCCCGGGGGAGCATTTATCCTTTCGGGGGTGCTTCAGGAGCAGTGGGATGAAACGGAAGCGGAAGCCAGGAAGGCTGGCCTGATCCTCGAAGAAGTGAAGAGGAAGGGTAAATGGGTTTCGGCCAAGGGCGGAGTGGGCTAGGCGGGCCTTTCCGGGAGGATGCCGCGGCGCAAGGGGGATTCCCTGCTTCCTGCCGACCTTGATGGGCTTCGACGATTTTTTTTTTGTCCCTCGCGCCTCCCTTGTGGACCATGCGCGTTGTGAAGGGTTACGTGGTGTTGGCGATTCTGCTGCTGATCCCCAGCATGGGCTACTTCCAGAAGCAGTATTTCATCGAGACCCTCAAGCCCGGGATGGAGAGCCGCATCAGGGGGATTCTGGAGGAGGAGGGGGTGGTCAACCCGACGGTTCATCTCAACTACCTCGACGTCGTAATCAAGGGGCGGGTTGCCACGGATGAACAGCGAGCCCGGGTGGAGGCCCGTGTTGAGGCGCTCCCGGGCATGCGGGTGACGGAGGGGGGAAACCATCTGCGTACCCACGGCTGGTTCCGTATCGGGCGCCATGATGGACAATTCTTGGTGGGGGGGGTGGTTACGGAAGACCTGGATGTTCGTCTGCCTGAACCGCTGGAAGCAATTGCGGGCTGGGACAATGCGCTGGAACGGCGCGTCACGGTGGAAAATCCGAAGCGGCCGGAAGGGTGGAATGACTTTCTGCGCTCTTATTTCAGGGAGCCGGGGAATCGCGCCGTGGAGCTGCGGGTGGATGGGTTGACCATGCGGGGTGATTCCACCGCAGGACTTCGAAGCGACTGGCTGTCCAAGGCGAGCGAGGTGGTCGACAAGGGACGGATCTTCGACGACTTCGCGTTGCAGCCGAGCATTTACCACTTTCCGGGCTACCGTCCGAAATCGTTGGCCGACGAGGCGGTTCTCGGCCAGCTGCAGCGGCAGCTGAAGGCCAACCTGGTGACCTTTCAGGCTGGGAGTCAAGAGCTTCCCGGAGTGGACCGGGACAAGGTCATTCTCACAGCGCGGGCCATTATTACGGCGGGGGTGCAAGGCCGTTACGTGGTGGGAGGGCATCCGCCCCGGAGCGGAAACGCCACCCTGAACAGCCAGTTGGCGGGAAAGCGGGCAGAGGCCGTGGCCAAGATTCTGATTGATCACGGAGTGGCCGTGGAGCAACTGGAGATCGTGCCGTTTGGAATCTCGCCTGGGGAGAGTCGAGAGAACCAGGTGGAAATCGTAGTGAGGTAGATATTCGTATATCCTCGTGTGTTTAGCCCGCCTCGAAGAACAATGTTGTATTTTGTGCGCTTGGACGATTGCCTCCCTTGGAGTGTGTTCCCGAGGCAGATGGAACCCGCTCGCTGGGCTCTGCACCCGGGGAAGAACATGAATGGCAGTGTTCTTCTGCTGGCTGGCGAACGTCCCTGAACGATTGAAGGCCTGATGGACGCGATCACCTATTTTCTCGTCAACTATGGGCTCTACAGCCTGATGCTGGTGGTGCCTGCGGCTTTGCTTGGTATTGTTTTTGGCTGGCTTGCGTGGGGGAAGCACCGGGCCGGCGCGATGGAGTCGCGGGAGCGCCTCGAGCACACTGAGCGGGTGACTCACGAGGTGGAGATCGCCCTGAGCAGGGAGCGTGAAAAATTCAAGGAATACCGGAAGGCGGCCGAGGAAGGGGGCACGGCACCTGCGCCCCCCGATCTGGAGCGGAAGTTGAAGGCCCTGCGACGGGATAACGAGGAACTTGAAAAGATCCTGAGTGCAGCCCGCAAGGAGCGTGAGGAGGCGGAGACGAGGCTGACGGAACTGGCCGGCGAAAAGGAAAAGCTGGCCGGAGACCTGGTGGAGCTGACCGGGAACGTGGGGGCGCTGGAAAAGAAACTTGCCGCCAAGGCTCCTCTCTCTTCACCGGGAGAGGCCTCCCTGTCCATAAGCAAGGCCGAGCGCAAGCAGTTCAAGATTGAGAAGCGTGACCTGGAGAAGAAGCTCGCGGCGGCCGACCGGCAAATGAAGAAGAAACTTGCCGCGCAGGAGAAAGCGGCGCGGCGTGCGATGGGCGAGCTGGATAAGAAGGTGAGCGAGCTTGGGCGACGTTTGCAGAGCACGGAGGATGAAGCGGGGGAGCTGGCCTCGGAGCGGAGCCGCCTGGAGGCCGAGCTGGCGGAGCAGAAATCGGAATCGAGTAAGGCCGGGAAGGAGCTCGAGGAGCTGCGCCGCGCACGGGAGTCCGTTGCGGGGAAACTCTGCCAAGTTGAGCAGGACAGGAATGAGAAGAAGGAGGAGTTGGGGGCCCTGAGGAAGGAGCGTGACGATCTGGACCAAGCTCTGAAGACGGAGGTGAAGGAGCGCAGGGAGGAGGGGGAGCGTCTCGGGAGGGATCTCACGAGAATGCAGGAGGCCCGGACAGAACTGGAAAAGTCGCTGAGGGAGGCCGAGCGTGCGCGCGATGAAAAGGCAGGGGAGCTGGGCAGCCTGAGCAAGGAGCGCAAGGCCTTGAAGGCGGACTTGGCGAGTTCCGAGGAGAAGCACCGGGGGGAAAGCCGTCGCAGGGGTGAGGAGCTGGATGCCCTCAGGAGGGAACGGGGTGCGGTAGAGGACCAGTTGAAGGGTGTGGAAGGGGAACGCGACGCAAAGGTTGCGGAGCTACAGGGTCTCAGGGACGACCACCGGCAGCTGGTGGGACGGTTGGAGGCCGAAGAGCAGCTTCACGAGGAGGAGAGCGTGCGCCTCAAGAAGGAGCTTGCTGAAGTGCGGGAGGAGAGCCAGTCGCTCGAAAAGAAGGTGTTGGCTGCCGAAAAGGAGCGGGATGTGAGCCAGGTGGACCTGGAGGGGCTGCGCGAGGAACAGGAAAAGTTGCGCGGGAAGCTCGACCGTGAGGTCGCGCGCCGCCGTAAGGAGCAGGATGAATCCTCGAAGGAGTTGGAAATGCTGCGTAGCAGTAGCGCGGAGATGGAGAGCCAGCTCGCCGTGGTCCGGGCTGAGAAAGAGGAAGGAGCTCGGGAGCTGGCTGATCGTTCCCGGGAGCGGTCTGACCTTAAGAGCTCCCTCAAGGCGGTGCGGGAACAGGCCGATCGATCGGAAAGAGAGCTCCAGGAGACGGGAAGAGAGAAGGCGAACCTGGAGGGTGAGCTGACCGCGTTGCGTGGCGAGCATGAGGAGGTAGAGCGCTCTCGCATGGGGTTGGAGGAAGAGAAGAGAGCCCTCGAATCACGCGTGCGGGAGCTGGAGCAGCGCGTCACGAGCACGAGCGGCGAGCTTGAGGAACTGACCGACAGCAAGGCCGTGCTGGAAGAACAGGTAGTGGTGGTGCGCAAAGAGATGGAGGAGGTGCGTATGGACCTCGACGTGGCCAGGCAGGAGCAGGAGAGCGAGCACGAGGAGGTCGAGCGGCGCAAGGCGGCTGAGATGAGGTGGGCTGACGAACTGCACCGTCTCAGGGAAGAGAAGAAGGAGCTCAACCAGCATATGGCGATCCTTTCCGGAGACAGCAAGGCCGAGGTTTTGATCAAGCAGATGAAGGTGGAGAATGACCGCCTCCTGCACGAGATGGAGGACCAGGTGCGGGAGCGGCAGCAGGTGGAGGATGCGGCTGGAGTGCTTCGGCGGGAGATGCACGGTTTGCGCCGGGAGCTGGTCGAGGCCGAGCGAAAACTGGAAGAGGTGGCTGACGTAGAGGGGCAGCTCGTGGGTGCCGAGGAGCGGTTGCGCCTTAGCGAGTTGGATCTTCGCAGCGCCCTGGAGGAGTGCGGGAAGCTTAAGGATGATCTGGGGACCCTGGAAGCTGCGGCCGTGGTTTCGGATGAAAGGCGGAGTCTTCTGGAGAACGAGCTGGCCGCAATCAGGGGCGAGCGCGATAAGGCCCTGGAGTCCGCACAGGAGACACGCGAGGAGACCCGTGGACGGGCACGGCGGGAGGCTCAAGTGGCGGAGAGGAACCGGGACAGGAGGGAAGCCGCCCTGCAATCGGAGCTGGAGGAGCTTCGGGATGCGGTGGCCCGGGCCGAGAAGGAGGCTGCGAAGGCGATCTCGGAGGCGGAAGACTTGCGGGCCGAAGCGTCGGCTGTGGAGGGGCCCCCGGGAGAGAGCGGCAAACCTGTGCGGCTGGAAATCGAGTCGGAGCCGGTGGTCAGGCTCCCCTCTGGCGGAGCAGAACGGAGGCTTCGGGATGCCCGGCTAGGATGGATTTATCCCGAGGCTCCCGGGGAGATAGATGACCTGACACGGCTCAAGGGGGTAGGCGAGATCATATGCAGTCGGCTACACGCGGCCGGAATCTACACCTATCGGCAGGTGGCCGAGTGGGGAGCGGGCCAGGTCAAGGCAATTGGAAAGGAGCTCAAGCTGAGTGATCGGATCCGGCGTGATGGCTGGCAGAAACAGGCCCGGGCCCTTCACAAGGAGAAATACGGGCAGGCGCCATAGTGCTGGCAATTGAAGGGATTGCGCTTGCATCCGGGAGGAGCAGCGCTATGAACTGCCCCCGCTCCAGAGGGGAGTGTGTTCGCCCAGCGTCCGTGACTCCGCCTCCAGGCTGGCAAACACAGGCACACACTCTTCTCAGATGGATCCCGACTCTCTTTCCTCACGTGTTCAAGGGGTTACCCCTTCCCTCACCCTGGCAGTCACCAATCAGGCCAAGGCCATGCGGGCGCAGGGCGACGAAGTATACGGACTTGCTGGTGGCGAGCCCGAGATGGACACCCCGGACCATATCAAGGCCGCGGCGGTCAAGGCCCTGCAGGAGGGTAAGACCAAGTATACCGCCGCCGCCGGGATTCCCGAACTGCGGGAAGCCATTGCAGAGAAGCTCCTCAATGAGAACGGTCTGGCCTACGACCCGAAGCAGATCTGTGTCACCTCCGGCGGCAAGCAGGCCTGCATGAATGCCATCATGGCGATGTGCGACGAGGGAGACGAGGTAATCATCCCGGCGCCCTACTGGGTGAGTTATCCCGAGATGGTGCGCCTTTGTGGTGCCGAGCCGGTCATCGTGGAGACCTCCGAGGAGAACGGTTGGAAGATGACCGCCGAGCAGTTCGAGGAAGCGATGACCCCGAAGACCAAGATGGTTATCATCAACTCCCCGGGGAATCCGACTGGTGCGGTTTACTCCGAGGAGGAACTTCGGGCGATCGGCGAAGTGGCCTCCTATGAGGACATCATCATTCTCTCGGATGAGATTTATGAGAAACTGATCTACGATGGACAGAAGCACGTGAGTGTAGCTTCCCTGAGTGAGGAACTGCAGGGATTGACTGTGGTCTGTCACGGTTTTGCAAAGGCATATTCCATGACTGGATGGCGCCTGGGCTACACCGCGGCTCCGCCAGAACTGGCCGCGGCGATTGCAAAGATTCAAAGCCACACGACCTCCAATGCCACGTCCTTCGCCCAGTACGGCGGGTTGGCTGCACTGCAGGGTCCGCAGGACTTCGTGGAGGACATGCGCAACGAGTATGACGTGCGCAGGCAATTCGTGCATGGGCGGTTGAGCGCCATTCCGAACGTGAGTGTGCAGAATCCGGGAGGAGCCTTTTACTTCTTTGTGAACTGCTCCCAGTTGGGATTAAAGTCTCAGAATCTCTGCGACAAGCTCCTTACCCGTTACAAGGTAGCGGCCGTCCCGGGAATTGCCTTCGGCAACGATGCGTCGGTGCGGCTGAGTTACTGCACAACGCTCGATGTGCTGAACGAGGGAATCATGCGCTTTGAGGAATTCTGCCGGGCCCACTAGGAGCCTGCGCCCTCGGGCAGTTGATCTTTGGGGCCATGGTCGAAGAAGCTCATGGGGTGAAGCTGGACCCGCTGCTCGCGGTGGCGCGGGCAGCCGGGGCAGAGATTTTGAAGATTTACGGGCGGGACTTTGAAGTCGAATACAAGGGAGACGATTCACCCCTGACGGAAGCGGACAAGGCCGCCAACGAGGTCATCATGGCCTTCCTGCGTTCGGAGCACGGTGCCATTCCCGTGATTTCGGAAGAAAACAGGGAGATCCCCTACGGGGAGAGGAGGGACTGGGACCGTTTCTGGCTGGTTGATCCCCTTGATGGCACCAAGGAGTTTATCAGAAGGAATGGAGAATTTACGGTCAATATCGCTCTGGTGGAGACGGGGTGCCCGGTCCTGGGTGTGGTATATCGGCCGGTGACCGATATGCTTTATCTCGGGGCGGAAGGAGCCGGGGCGTGGCGTATCCCCGGCGGGGGCGAACCCGAAGCGCTTCTTGGTGGTCCACATTATTCTGAGAAAAGCGAGGTCCGGGTGGTTGCCAGCCGTTCCCACCTGACTCCCGAGGTGGAAACCTTCGTGGAGGAGTTGCGGGGGCAGGGCAGGGAGGTGGAGTTCCTCTCGGCAGGCAGCTCCCTGAAGCTCTGCCTGGTTGCAGAGGGTGCGGCGGATGTTTATCCACGCTTTGGTCCCACCATGGAGTGGGATACCGGCGCGGCGCATGCAGTGGCTGCGGCCGCAGGGAGGCAGGTTCTCGATGCCGAAACCCGCCAGCCCCTTTCCTACAACAAGGAAAATCTCCTGAATCCATTTTTCATCGTGGAGTAGGAGTGGCGCCGAAGTGCAGCCGGTTCGGGGAGATTGACCGCAGCGAAGCGGGGGCCCTTGGATGGCTCTGGACGGGATGCGGAGGTAAACTGACCCCATGGCATCCCGTTGTTTCCTCTGAGTTGTGCCCGCAGGTTTGGTGAACGGGCTTGCCGGCGAGGTTCCCGGGGAAAAGGCTTTTTCGGGAGAAAGATGTTTGGGGCAAGCTCGGGTTGGCGGAAGGCTTTCGGAGATCCCGCCTCATCGCGGCAGGTCGAATTCCATCTGATCTCCGCCATCGACCGACCAGGCGTCATAGTGCTGGCGACGGAGTTCGGCGGAGAATTCCCGGGTGTAGCCGTGAATAGTAACGATGCGCCGGGGATTGACCCGGCGCACGGCATCAAGAAGGCCGGGGAAGTCTGCGTGATCTGAGAGGGGAAAGGCGGTGTCGACCCCGAATCGGAAGGTGGCGCCCTTGTCGAGAGCCCAGCCGGAGAGAAGTGCGGTCTTAAGCTTGGGAATGGCTTGGTATTCCTCGGAGCGCACGGCTTTGGGAGGGCAAATCAGAACGTGCCCGTCAGGGACCGCGCCCTCGAATACGAGGGACTCGGGGAGGCTGCAGCCCGCGTTCCGGCAGGCGTTACTCATCTTGGCTACCGCGGGGTGGGAAATGACGGGGATCTTGGCCTGATCGAGAAGTGCGAGGGACTCCTGGGCCTTGCCGAGGGAGTAGGCGAGAAGGGCTGGGACCTCTCCGTCCTCGAAGCACTGGTTGACGAAATTGAGGATCATGCCGGCAATGTCATTTTCGCCGGGAAAGACCCACTGCGGAGCCCCGAAGGTGGTCTCCATGATGAGGGTGTCGGCCCGCTTGAAGACGGGCTCCTCGGCAGTGAGGCTGCGCCGCACCTTGAAGTCTCCGGTATAAAGGAGGGCCTCTCCGTCAGACTTGCGGGTCATGTGGAGCATGGCTGAGCCATAAATGTGGCCTGCGGGCAGGAGCTGAAGGCGGAATGGACCGACGTCGAGGGGGATGTGGAAAGGGTGCGGGTTGAGCCGTTCGTCCGCCACGTTGTAGCGCGCCTTGAGCAGATGTGCGGTTGGCTCTGAGCAGAGGATGTTCTTGTGCCGTCCAAAGTGGTCGGCATGCGCGTGGGAGATGAATCCATTTTCCCGGGCCCTTCTGGAGTCGAGATACAGTTCAAGGTCGGGCAGGTAGAGGCCGTCCTCAGTCTCGAGCGGGATCGGTGCGCGCATGAGTGATTGGAGTGTTGTCTCTGTATACTCCGTTGCGTGGGGTGTGAATCGGAATATGGCCGATGTCGTCCAGAGACCGGGCATCCGCCCAGAGAGAGGGGGGCACTGGATTCCGGGACCGCGCTGCAGGGGCGGCCTTTCTGTGCCTCCGAAAGGGAGTTGTCCCGTGGCGGGACGAACAGGACCACGCCGATGAGCTCATGCGAGCCCTATTGGGTCGTCGCCCGGTGGGAAGACTGTTCCAGCAGGGCCTTGACCTCACCGACCAGGAAGGTTGAGCCGGTCACCAGGGCCGGGAGGGGGGATGAATCCTCCAGTGCGGATGTCAGGGAGTCGTGGATTGTGGCGGGGGGATGACCTGGAGGAAGGAGCGCGTGAAGATCGGTCGGGTGGACGGCGCGGGGAGAATTGACCGGGACGAGATGGATCCGGGACACAATGGGCGCAAGGATTTGCAGGATCCCCGCGATGTCCTTGGATTCCACCGCTCCGAAGAGGAGATTGGCTTTCGTCCCCGGGAATTCCCGGGTCCAGTTGGCGACGAGAGCCGTGGTTGCGGCCGGATTGTGGGCGATGTCGAGGATGAGCGTTTGCTTGCCCGTATGAGTCTCCGGGTTCCTGTCCACGCGTTCGAAGCGGCCGGGCCAGCTGGTGGAGCCGAGACCGGCTTTCACGGTTTCGTAGCCGAGGGTGATGCCGGTCGCATGGAGGGCCTCCACTGCGAGGGCGGCGTTTTCCTGCTGGTGCTCTCCTGGAAGGGAGAGGGCATAGCCCAGAAGGGGCTCTTCCAGAAACTCCAGAGGCGCCCGGCGTTCGTTGGCCACCTGCTCGATCACGCGCCGCACCTCGGGATGTTGGGGGGAAGAAAAGACGGGCTTCCCTGGGACGATGATCGCGGCCTTTTCCCGGGCGATTTCCGTCAGGGTCTCCCCAAGCCACTGCTGGTGATCGAGAGAAATGGGGGTGAGGACGGTTACATCAGCCGGAACAGCGGTTGTCGCATCAAGGCGACCTCCCATTCCAGTCTCAAGGATGACGAGTTCACAGGCCCGCTCCTTGAAGTGCCTCATGGCGAGGGCAAGAGTGAGCTCGAAGAAGGTTGGGTGGTGCTCCCAGTCTGCGACGAGAGAGCGCAGGGCGGTGAGGTGAGTGGAAATCTCTTCCTCCCCGATCTCGAGCCCGGAGATGCGAATGCGTTCGCCGTAGCGGATGAGGTGAGGTGAGGTGAACAGGCCGGTGCGGGTTCCCGTTGCCCGGGCGACGGAGTCCATGAACGCGCAGGTGGACCCCTTGCCGTTTGTCCCGGCAACGTGGATGACCCTGGTCTGTCGCGGAGGATAGGCGAGATACTCCCGCAGGAGTCGTCGGGGACTCTCCAGTCCCAACTTGATCCCGAAGAGCTGGGTGGAGTAGAGCCAGTCTAGTGCCTCGGGGTAGTTCACGCTCGTGAGTCAGTAGGCAGTCTGCAGTGGGCGGCACGCCGGTGGGGCCAAGGTGGCCTGTTTTGCCGGATGTCGCCTAGTGATCACTGGGCCGAGGCATCATGTAGCCGAGCAACTGGACGAGGCGCTCGCGGAGGAAGCGGCGTTCGACGATGGCATCAATCAATCCGTGCTCGAGCATGAATTCGGCGGTCTGGAAACCGGCAGGAAGATCCTGGTGAGTAGTCTCCTTGACCACCCGTGGGCCAGCGAATCCGATCATGCACCTCGGCTCGGCGAGGTTGATGTCCCCGATCGTGGCGAAGGATGCAGTCACCCCCCCGGTGGTGGGATGGGTGAGTAACGAGACATAGGGCAGGCCGGCATTGTTGTGGCGGGCGATTGCGCCACAGGTCTTGGCCATCTGCATGAGGGAGAACATCCCCTCCTGCATGCGCGCGCCGGAGGAAGAAGAAAGAATGATCAGGGCTCGTTTCTCTTCGATGGCGAGTTCGATGGCCCGGGTGATTTTCTCGCCGACCACCGAGCCCATGGAGCCGGCGAAGAATTTGAAGTCCATGACCGCGAGCATGACGGGGTGGCGGTCGATGGTGGCCCGTCCTGTGATGACGGCCTCCTTCATCCTGGTCTTTTCCTTGAGGAGAGTGATCTTGTCGTCGTATTTCGCGAAGTTGAGAGGATTGGCGGATTCGAGGGTGTCCTCGGTTTCCCCGAAGCTGCCAGGATCCGTGAGGAGGGCGATGCGGTCGTTCGCATCCATGAGAAAGTGGTGACCGCAGTGAGTGCAGACCTGATGATTCTGCTTCAGGTCGAGGGTGTGGATCAACTCGCCGCAGTCGGGACACTTGGTCCAGAGATCGCCGGGAACGACGTCTTTCTTCTTGTTGGCGCGACGGAGCTTTGGCTTGTCAAAGATACCCATGGCGTGAAGCGCTAAGTCTTGAAGGGAATACGCGAGACGGCAGAAAGTCTTCTGTCTGGAATTGAGGGCGCGGTAGGAAAACTGCCGGCTGGGGCGAGCGATGAAAGATTATCCCCGCAACACCGTGAGGACAACTACCTTTTCGGCCCCGCCCTCCTCGACCAGCACACGGGCACATTCCTCTGCCGTGGAGCCGGTGGTCAGGACGTCATCGACCAGCAGAACGGGCTGCCCTTTCAGGGTCCGGTGACGCTTTTCCCGCCTGCTCAGCCGGAAGGCGCCGCGTAGGTTGGCCCGCCGCTCGGTGCGGTTGAGGAGAGTTTGCTGGTTGGTGAAGCGGACCCGCCGGAGGGCCTGCTCACAGTGCAGATTGCGTTTTCGAGACAGGTGGCGGGCGATCTCGTAGGATTGGTTGAACCAGCGCCAGCGCCTCCGTCGCCAGTGGAGGGGGACGGGGACGAGCGTCCAGGGAGGATCGACCTGCGAGTTTACCCGTGGATCGTCCCACACCTCCTCGGCGAGAAGGGCGAGTTCGCGGTGAAGGTGCAGCTGCCGGCCATACTTGTAGGCATGCATCAGTTCACGCGACTCGCCGTGGGCGTTTGCGGCTGCCCGGGCGAACTCGAAGGCGAACTCGTTCCCACGACACTGTGAGCAGAGGATGTCCTCCGGAACGAATCCCGTGATGGGGACCCCGCATTGGATGCAGAATGGTTTCTCGATCCGGGCGAGGCCATCGCGGCAGGAATCGCAGAGGTAGCGGCCATCGCGCAGAGGATCCCGGCAGAGGGCGCAGGCGGGGGGGTAGAGGAAGTCAAGCCAGCGCGCAAGAGACATGGAAGGGAGAACATCGGTGATCCGGAGACAATTTCCAAAGAAATCTCAGGACCAGATGGCCCTCCCGCAGGCAGGCGGCAGGGGTCCGCCGGATTAGGCCTCTGGTGCGAGGGGAGTCTTTTGCGGATGCCTCCCCGGCTTGGGGAAGATACGCACGAAGAGGACGACGAGAAGGGCGGTGACTCCAAAGGTGAAGAGCGGAACGAGGCCTTCCTTGAGATTACTGCCAATGAGGTAGTGCAGGCTTGCGTCCAGGTCCTGAGCCCGTGTGGCGATGTGGCTGAAGGAGGTGTAGGCGAAGATCCATCCCATGTGCAGGCCGATGGGAAGCCAGAGAGAGGCGGTGGCAAGTCGGGCATAGGCGAGGGTTAGTCCGACCGCGAAGAGTGAAAGGAATTCGAAGAGAACGATTTCAAGATTCTGGAAGCGCAGGGTGATGGCGTGGAGAAGCTGGAACCCCGAAAGGGTGCTCCCCGGCTCGATGGAGACGGCTCCCGGGGGGGCCGTCTGGCCCTGCACGAAGACTGCGATGTCGTCGGGGGGCTGGAGGAAATGCAGGGAGGCGAAGATCATCGAAATGAGGATGATGGCAAGGCCGGGTCGGAAGGTGCGCAGGAAAATCCCAAGAAGGACCCCTCGGAAGACAGTTTCTTCGAGGAAAGAGGCTGCGATGGAGGGGGCGATTGCCTGTTTCCACGCGCTATCCCAGGGGGCGGGGTCCTTGAGAGAGAACCAGCCCATTGAGAGGAGCAGCCAGCCCATTCCAAGGAGGAGACCGGCGGCGAGGACGCATCCGCCGACGAGCTGGAAGGGTCCCCATCTGGAGCTCCGGAGCGGCTGTCCGTGCGGGGGAGACACTTCCCGGGGAGGAAGGTAGGCGGACCAGGGAGAGTCGTGGAGAGGGGCGGGCTCGACACGCAGTCTCATCGAGAAGAGGAGAGGCAGCAGCAGCAGCAGGGCGGATCCAAGGAGGCTGCGCTTGAAGTAATCTGCGAAGCTGGCATTGCGGGCATACTCACCAAGAGAGTCGATCAGCCAGTTGTAACTGTGTTTCTCGGTCAGCTCGCCCAGGAGCGTGCCGGCATTGTAGGCCCAGGGGCAGGTGAGGGCCGCGAGGAGGAAGCAGGAGATGATATAGAGCACGAGCTTGCCCGCGTCGCTCCTGAGGACCCTCATTTCGACGGGAGATATAGGCGGAGCAGGTGAAAGGTCAACTTGTGTTTTGTTCTTGGGATTTGGGCGAAGGTCCGTATGGGAGTGGGCATGCAGCGGCACTCGTGGCGCGAGAACACCGAGGAGGGAATCCGGTTTTTCCGGGCTTCGTATCACTCCTCGAAGTGGACATTGCAGTCACAGCTCAAGGGGGAAGAGGAGTGGCAGGACCATGACCCCATGAGCGAGGGGGAGTGGCGGAAACTGCGTGATGTCCTCTGGCGCAAGTACCAACGACGGCGGTGTCCATGGGAATTGATCAAGCGCATCGACGGGCTGCTCGAGGATTGGGATGAAGGGCGCACTGCGAGACAAGATGGAAATTCTTCGCCCGGGAAGGGGCGCCGTGGCAAGGAGGGCCGGTGAAGGGAAACGCGGACCAGTTGCGCGAGTGGGACCGGATGTACTGCTGGCATCCCTTTACCCAGCATGCGGAGTGGGGAAGATCCGGCGAAGAGCTGGTTCTGGTCGGCGGGGAAGGTCCCTGGCTCATCGATGCGGAGGGGCGGCGCTACTTTGATGGTAACTCAAGTATCTGGACCAACATCCACGGGCACCGTCACCCCCGGATCGATGAGGCGGTGCGGGTGCAGCTGGCGGAGGTGGCGCACACATCCTTCCTTGGGTTTACCCACCCCGGGGCAGCGGAACTGGCCAGGCGTCTCGTTGGGTTTTTCCCGCCAGCCACGCTGGAACGGGTCTTCTTTTCGGACGATGGGTCCACTGCGGTGGAGGTTGCGGTCAAGATGGCCATTCAGTTCCGCCAGCAGAGCGGGGAGCCGGAGAGAAGGGGGTTCATTGCGTTCGAGCATGCCTATCACGGAGACACCATGGGCGCGGCTTCGCTGGGTGGGGTGTCCTTGTTTTTCGATCGCTTCCGGAGTTTTGGGTTTCCGGCCCGGCACGTTGCCTCGCTCGCTGAGCTGCATGCGATGCCGGAGGATGAGATCGCGGGGGCTGCCGCGGTAGTAATCGAACCCCTGATCCAGGGAGTGAACGAGATGCGCCCCTGGCCGTCGGGGATGCTCCGGGAACTCCGCTCCTGGTGCGATGAGCACGGTCTTCACCTGATTCTTGATGAAGTGCTGACCGGCTTTGGACGCACCGGGACGATGTTTGCCTGCGAACAGGAAGAGGTTATCCCGGATTTTCTCTGCCTCGCGAAGGGATTGACGGGTGGCTATCTGCCGCTGGCGGCCACCTTGACCACCAGCCCGGTCTTTGAGGCGTTTCTTGGGGACAGGGGGAGAACGTTCTATTACGGGCACAGCTATACAGCCAACCAGCTGGGCTGTGCGGCGGCCCTGGCCAGCCTTGATGTCTTCGAGGAAGAGCGGGTGCTGGAGGGACTTGCTGTCCGGGTGGAAGCTCTCGGGCAGGGGCTTCAAGCGATTGAGCATCCTTCCGTGTCCGACGTGCGCCAGTGCGGGCTCATTGCCGGACTCGAATTGCGGCAGGAAAACGGGGAACGCTTTCCGGAGGGGGAGCGCATGGGCGAGCGGGTTTGTCTCGCAGCTCGCGCTCACGGCCTGCTGACCCGCCCCATCAGGGACACCATCGTGATGATGCCGCCTTTGTGCAGCACACCGGAAGAGATTACCGGGGCCTGTGAAGCGCTGGGCAGGGCCGTAGAGGAGATGTCATGATGAAATCAACCTTCATCAGGATGACGACAGCGTTTTTCTGCTTTGCCTCACTCCCGGTAGCCTGTTGGAAGTTGTCAGTTTTCCAATGCGCGCCGGGTGCGCTGGGGGTTTTGACCAAACATCGGCCAGGAAGCCCTGGCCAAGCCTGAACTTGAGGTCGCGATGGCGTATACCTGATCATCGTATGACCCCAAATAAAGAATTCCATCCGGACCAATGACTGGCGAGGAACCAACGCCGCCCATGGTTTCAAACTCCCATCTCCTGGCACCGGTCCTGAGGTCCGCCGCATAAATCTTATGGTCCTGTGATCCAAAGTAAACGGTATCATCATCACCGATGGCCGGAGACGACTTGATCCAGTATTCCGCTTCAAAGATCCACCTGGGAACACCGGTCTTGCCGTCGAGTCGATAGAATTCGTGATTCTCTGACCCAACGTACACATCGCCATCAGGGCCAACCGCCGGGGAAGACACAACGCCACTTACTCTCACGGACTGCCATTTCCTGGCACCGGTCTTGCCGTCGAGGGCATAAGTAGCATTTTGCCCCCCCACATAGACGGTGCCATCTGCGCCAATGGCAGGGGAGGAACCATTCCCGACCCCGAAGTCGATTTCACAATGCCACTTAAGCTCTCCGGTCTTGCTCTCAAGTGCATAAACATGGCTGTCAGGGGCGCCGATGTAGACGATACCATCCGGACTGATCGCAGGAGACGTATCGAGCGGGGCCACGAAGTCGATTTCCCATTTCTTAACACCAGTCTTGCCGTCGATTGCATAGAATCTACCAGCCAGTGTTCCAATATAAATGGTGCCGTCAGGGCCAACCGCCGGGGACCCATGCACACCCGAGTACTCCGGTCCGGATTCTAACTTTCGTATTCCCGTCTCAAACTCCCACTTTTTGACACCTGTCCTGCCCTCGAGAGCGTAAACATACCTGCCCCCTCCGATGTAAACCGTATCGTCATCACTGAGCGCCGGAGAAGATCGCACCACGCCGTTCGCCTCAAACTCCCACTTTTTGGTCCCCGTTTTACCATCAAGAGCGTAAACGAAATTGCCCCCTCCCACGTAGACGGTGCCGTCAATGCCGACCGCCGGGGATGAATGCACTGAGCCATCCGTTTCAAAAGTCCACAGGAGTGTGCCCGCCTTCTTTGTCTCAGCCTGGGGCGTGCGCGACGGCTGATCCTCCTCCTCGGCATTTGGCCGATCCTGTTTTTCCCTGCCGCACCCGGCAAGGATGACGCACAGCAAGACCGCAAGGACTTTCATTTCTTCTTTTTCTTCTGCACGTTCACTTCATTCCATGGCTTTGCGCCCACCCGTCTGGCCCAGGCCTCGTAAGCACGTTGTAATTCCTTAACCTTCCCGGGCATGACCCTGGAGAGGTCGTTTAATTCACTGCGGTCCCTGTCCATGTCGTAGAGTTCCCAGGGGGAATCATGCAGGGCCACCAGCTTGTAGTTGCCCCTGCGCACTGCTCGGTTGCCCTCGTGTTCCCAGAAGAGAGTGCGCTCCTGTTTGCTGTCCCTGGCAAAAACAGGCAATAAACTCTCCCCCTCCATGCCCTCGGCCCCCAGGCCCGCCGCGGCAAGGCAGGTCGGCGCAATGTCGATGAGATGACCGGGTGCGTGGCGAAGCTCCCCCCTGGCCCTGACCTTGTCCGGCCAGTGTACGATCAGCGGGGTGGCGACCCCGCCCTCGTGGGTGTAGCGCTTGTACATCCGGAAGGGAGCATTACTCAGGTTGGCCCAGCCGCGGCCGGAACTTGAGGACCACCCTCCGCGCCTCGCCCAATCGGCATAATTGTCCACCCGCGTTTCGGGATGCTTGCCGCTCTTTGCAAAGAGGCCTCGCCAATCGTGCACGCCCGTGCCGGGCACCCCGTTATCGACCATGAACAGGATCAGGGTGTTGTCGAGCCGGCCTGCGGTCCTGAGTTTTTCCACTACGCGGCCAATATTCTGATCCATCCGGTCAATAATGGCGGAGTAGAGTGCCATCTTGAAGTCGAGTTCATCACGCAGCTTGCGATCATAGGTTTCCCACCCGGGAACATCGAGCGGCGAGAGGGCCCAGTCCTTTTTGATCAATCCCATCCTCGTCATCCGTTCATGACGTTTCTGGCGAAGTTTGTCCCAGCCCACATCGCGAAACCGGCCGCGGTATTTCCTGGTATCCTCCTCCCGTGCATGGAGCGGGAAATGGGGTGCGTTGTAGGCGAGATAGAGAAACAGGGGCTGATCGGAGTGCTGCTTGAACGATTCATCCATGAAATGCAGGGCATAGTCGGTGAACACGTCCGTGGTGTACCATTCCTGGTCCGGATGAAGGTGGTTGATAGGGGTCTCGGTGCCCGGGAGCACTACCCTGTCATCCAGGAAAACCGGGCAATGCTTGAGCACGGTAAAGTAGGAATCAATAAAGTTACGCGTGCCGTAAAAGCGGTCAAACCCGCGGGCAACGGGCGACTGCGCCGGGTCTGTTCCGAGGTGCCATTTGCCGGTCATCATCGTGCGATAGCCTCCTTTCTTCAGCTGCTCGGCCAGGGTCGGCACATGGGGAAGGATCGTGCCGCTGTAGCTGGGAATACCCCGGTCCCTCGCCATGTGGCCCATTCCCGCCTGGTGCTGATAAATGCCGGTCAGCAAGGCCGCACGGGAGGGACAGCAGCGACCGGTGTTGTAAAACTGGGAAAAGCGCAGGCCGTTGGCGGCCAGCTTGTCCAGCGCCGGGGTCTCGATCTCACCACCATAACATCCGAAATCCGAGTAGCCGGCATCATCGGCCAGGATCACCACGATATCCGGCTGGTTACGCTCCTCGCCGACTACCGTGAGAGGCAGCAGGAACACGATCAGGGCAAGAAAGAGGACTCTCACGGATTGCATGGATTATCTGATCGTCACCTGCAGGGTTGAGAGCACTCCGTTGATGTGGTTTCCCGGGGATTCGGGGTCCACTGGATTCGCATCATCATGACCGATACAGAGATTCTCCTGCGGGTGCCTGTTCAGAAGACCGTGCGATTTTGCTTCAATGGATTTCTCACCCACCTGGATTGAGAGCTTTTCCCTGGTGAGGCTGGCGGTGATCTTCATTTTTTCACCCGGTGAACCGAACGCTATTTTTTGCACGGTATTTTTGCCTAAGCGCAGGGAAAAGATCAGATTGCCCTCCTTGGCGTACAGGGCGTAACCCACCGCGGAGCCCCCATGGGCGAGGATCATGCCATTCGGTTTTTTGCCGGGCTCAATTTCCACGGTGGCCTCAATGGAAAATGGTTTGGCGGCCAGATCGGGTAACGATGTGCTGGCGTAGGTGTCCCCCAGTTTCACCCTGTCCCAGTTGATGGGCTTGACCGGTTTCCCGGGTTTTCGGGCAGGTTGCCTGCGGCTGGTGGTGGGATAGAGGGTCACCGGATTCTGCACCGTCCCCGCTGGTCGTTTGTTGGCGGCAATGTCGGCGGTCATCTGCGCTGCCATTTTTTCCAGTTTCGCGACGATGGCGGGATTCTCTTCCGCGAGGTCGGTAATTTCTCCGATTTCAGCTTCCAGGTTATAGAGCCGCCTTCCCCTGGCCAGGTCCGCGTCGCGCTGGCGAATCCCCATGCCGAGGGATTGAGCGGTGAGGGCCAGTTTCCATGGACCCTGCCGGATCGCCTGCAATCGCGAGCCTTGAAAATAATGCCAGGTATCCCGTGGGGACGTCTCGGTTTTGCCGAGCATCCAGGCCGAGACGTCCATGCCATCGATCTGGAGGTCTTTTTTAACCTTACCGCCAGCCAGGGAAACAAAAGTGGGGAGGACATCAGTGGTGCCGGCGATGCCGGCAGATTCCGTGCCGGGAGCAATGGTGCCGGGCCACCAGACGATGGTGGGTTCGCGCACCCCTCCTTCCAGAGTGCAACCCTTGCTGCCGCGCAAGGGGCCGGATATCCCCCCGGCCTTGCCCTTGGAAGCCCACGGACCGTTGTCACTGGTAAAGAGGACAAGGGTGTTCCGTGCGATCTCGAGGCGTTCCAGGGCCTTGAGTAACTGCCCGACACTCCAGTCGACTTCCTCCACCCAGTCGCCATAGGTGCCATTCCTGGATTTCCCGGAAAAATCGGGATGAGGATAGAGTGGCACATGCATGGCAGTGTGGGGCAGGTAGAGGAAAAAGTTCCTGCCCTTCTTGCTGCTTGCCTCCATGAATTTCACGGCCTCCTCGGTGTATTCACGGGTGACGCGCCGCTGGCCTTCATCCTCGAGGAGTTCCGCCACCTTTTCGTCCCGCATCAGAGGATGAACCCGCTTGCCATTCGCCGTAGCGGTGCGGCCCATGTCATTGGAATAGGGAATGCCAAAGTAGCCATCGAAGCCGTGGCGCGTGGGTAAGAATTCCCGTTGATCTCCAAGATGCCACTTGCCCACGCACATGGTGGCGTAGCCGAGTTCCCTGAGGTAGTCGGCTACGGTGTGCTCTTCGGGATTCAGACCGTTACGGCCGGCAGGAAAAAATACGCCGGGGACTCCTACGCGTGGTGCATAACAACCGGTCATCAATTGCGCGCGAGAGGCCGAGCAAACCGGGGCGGCATAGAAACTGGTGAGCTTGCGGCCCTCCCTGGCCATGCGGTCGAGGTTTGGGGTGCGGTTGAGCTTGGAGCCGAAGGGACCAATGTCGCCATAGCCCATGTCATCAATGAAGATGAGGACCAGGTTTGGTGTTTCCTTTGCTGAGAGAGAAAAGGCAAATAGTGTCAGGAAGGAGAAAAGAAACTGTTTCATGCGCTGGGTGAGGCTGGCGACCTGGTTTCCGGCGCCGCGAGTTCGGAGAGATCGATCCTCCTCGTTTCCGTGACCCGCACTCCCAGCCGACGTGAGACGATGCCGAGGGAGCGATCGGCATCGTCGGTCAGGAGAACGGAAAGGGAGCCTGCTTCGTCCGATGTGTTACGGGCGCCTCTCTTGTCCAGGCTCTCTGCGAGGGCAAGGGCGGTGGCAGTGGGCGTGTCGACCACGGGCTTGCCGAAGACCCGGGCAATCTGATCTGCGAGGAGGGGATAGTGGGTACAGCCGAGGATCAGGGTGTCGCAGGCATGGAGCCGGGTGGGCTCAAAGTAGTGTTGCAGGATGTCCGGGGTGAAGGGCTCATCCATGCAGTCCTCCTCGATCAGGGGTACCAGCAGGGGAGTGGAAACCGATACCACCTCGGCGGTGGGCTTGAGATCCTGGATAGCATTCCGGTAGGCGTCACTCGTGATGGTGGCCCGGGTGGCGATCACCCCGATAGGGGCGGAACCACAGAGTTCCAGCGCGGCCTCGGCACCGGGTGTGATCACCCCGGAGACCGGGAGGGAGGTCCCGGCCGCCACCGCCTCGAGGGCGACTGCGGAAGCGGTGTTGCAGGCGATGAGAATCTCCTTCACGCCGAGGTGCTCAAGGTAGGCCGCGATCTGGGTGGCGTAGTCGATGACCGTGCCGGGGCTCCGGGATCCGTAGGGGACGCGGGCGGTGTCTCCGACGTAGACAATATCCTCGCCGGGGAGGTGCTCCTGAATGGCATTGACGACCGTGAGCCCTCCGATGCCGGAGTCGAATACGCCGATGGGAAGGGAATTCATGGGAGGAAAGGTGGCGGCTATCTGGCGACCCTGATTCGTGCGTTGCGGATCAGGACGGGAGATCCTCCACGGCTCAGGTTCTGGAAGCCGAGCCGTCCCTTGCGGGGACGGTCCCGGAGAGCGGGGGCATCCCTGCCATTGTGCCTCCTGATAACGGTATCCTCCTTGGAGAGATCATGATCGAGGATCACGGTCCCATTGAGAACCACCCTGACCTGCGGGCCCTTGAGGGTGATCTCGTAGCGGTTCCACTTTTCCGGCTTGTAGACCTGCTTCCCGGGTGCGAGGGCGCGGTAAAGTCCTCCGGTCAGTTCGGAATCCGCGGCCTTGGGGTTGTAGCGATAGTCTGCCATCTGGAGCTCCAGGCCGTCAAAGGCCGGGTCCCCGGAGGCCGGGGCGCGCAGGGCACAACCACTGTTGCCCTGGGGCCCGAGCTTGAACTCGAATTGCAATTCCAGGTCGGAGTATTCCGCCTCGCTGATCAACCAGGACCCCCGGGCTCCGCCTCCGTTCAGGACTCCCTTTTCGACCACCCACTGGGCACCTTCCGGTCCGGGCTTGGAGATATCAGACCAGGCCCGCACCACCCAGCCCTTGGGAATGCCGTCCTTGGGAAAGAGGGCCTTGAACTCCCCGGCATGGGCCAGCGGGATAGCCGGCAGAGCAAGGGCGAAAAGGGCTCGAGCGGTCCTGATCATGGGGGACATCCTGCCCCAGCCCGGGCGGCAAGCCGAAGGTAAAAGAACATTTGGGAGCTCTTTTCGTCGGCCGGTCAGACGGTCAGCCGGGGAAACTTGAAACTCGCCCCGGAGAAGCAGATGGCCTAGGAGGAAAGGGCCATGAGACCTTTCCTCTTGCTTGCCCTCGCAGTGTCCCTCATTCCGGTCCTCCCTGCTGCCGAAGTAGTGTGGCCCGGGTTGCTTGGTGCCCAGCGTGATGGCTGGGCTGAGCATTTCAAGGTTCCGGCCCGCTGGCCGAAACAATTGAAGAAAGACTGGAGCGTGGAAGTGGGAGCCGGATACGGCACGCCCCTGGTCGCGGGCCAGCGCGTTTACCAGCATGCGCGTCAGGGAGAAGAAGAGGTGGTCTGGTGTTTTGACCTGGCGAGTGGAAAGCAGATCTGGCGCAAGAGTTATAAGAACCCCTTCAAGATCGGTGGGGGAGGAGAGCGCCATGGGAAAGGGCCGAAGTCCTGCCCGGTGATGGCCGATGGCCGCCTCTTTACCCTGAGTATCACCGGGATGATCCACGCCTGGGACGTGGAAAGCGGCAGCCTGCTCTGGCGCAAGGATTACCGGGGAAAGTGGGAGAAGGGGAACCAGCCCAACTGGGGCGTCTCCACTTCGCCCATCGTGGATGAGGAACGCCTCATCGTGCACCTCGGCAATGACGGGGCGGGTGCACTCATGGCCTTTGACGTGAAATCCGGAAGGGAAGTGTGGAGCCAGGGGGAGCATGGCACCTCGTATTCCTCCCCGCTTCTTGTGGAGATTGCGGGAGTGCGACAGGTGGTGCAGTGGAACCACGAGACCCTTGCGGGAGTGGAAAGCAGGACCGGGAAGTTGCTCTGGGAGTATCCCGCCCCCCACCGGAGTCATAACCAGAACATGCCAACGCCGGTCTTCTACAAGGGACGGATTCTTCTCGGGGGAGAGAACCGGGGCATCAAGTGCCTGGAGCCGCTCCTCAAAGACGGCAAGTGGTCGGTGAGCCGCCTCTGGCACCAGCGCAAGGTGGCACTCGACATGAGCACGGCGGTCATCAACGGGGATCACCTCTATGGAATGTCGCATTTCAAGATGGGCCAGATCTTCTGTCTCGATCCCCGGGATGGGACGATCCGCTGGCTCAGTGAAGGGAGAATTGGCCAGAATGTGGCCTTCCTCTCGCTGGAGGGACACGTGGCGGCCCTGCGCTCCAATGGTGAGCTCCGCATCATTGCGGCTGATCCGACGGGCTACCGGGCCCGGGCCTCCTACCGGGTGGCCCCTGACCAGACCTGGGCCCCCCCGGTCCTTCTCGACAGCAGGATTCTTATCAAGGATCTCAACCGGCTCACTCTCTGGTCCTTTGGATCCTGAGAGCGCTGCTCCTCAAGTCCAGGGGGCAGGCCGGCGGCGAGGAGATGCCACGGGAGCGTTTCGAGCGCTTGGCGGAGCGGGGTTGCCGTGTCCGGCCAGAAACAGGGTGAGGGTGAGCAGAATGGAGCCGGTCCGGACCATGAGATCTGCGTGGGTAGCAGAATAAAGTCAGGGAAGAGAGCGGATTTCCCGCCCAGTCATCGGATCGGGTGGCAGTTTCTGCTTTCGAGGGTCACTGATTTGTTGCTAGCTCGCAGGACCATGAAACGAGCTTTTCTCGCCCTTGCCGCCGCCCTCATCCCCGCTACCTGTGTCCTGGCCGATCACCACGCGTTCAAGACCATCTATGACGGGAAGGATCTCTCCAATATCAAGACGGAGGGGAACTGGAAGATCCAGGAAGATGGCTCCCTCTACCTCGATCCCCGTCCGGGCGAGAAGGGGTGGACGCGTTATGGGTCCTACCTCTGGCTCAAGGACGACTACGAGGACTTCACGATTGATTTCGAGTACAAGCACCCCAAGGGCGGCAATTCCGGGCTCTACTTCCGGATCTACGACGAGTCTGATGCCACCGCGCACGGGTTTGAGGTTCAGATCCTCGACTGCTTCGGCAAGAAGAAGCTCGGTCCCCATGACCTGGGAGGCGTGATTGGCACCTCGGGTCCTCTTGTCAATGCCGCCAAGAAGCCGGGCGAATGGAACCGCATGGTGGTGACCCTCAAGGATAACAAGCTTACCGTGGTGCTTAACGGGAAGAAGGTTCAGGATGGTCTGGATCTCGTGGCCAAGAAGCGTCCCAACAAGAAGCTGGCGGAGAAGGGGAAGATCGCGATCCAGGACCACGGACAGCCGTTCTGGGTACGCAATATCAAGGTCAAGGCGCACTAGGTGCACGATCGCCGGGGGTCGATAGAAAGGGAGTGGATCGCAGGGCAGCAGCTAGTTGCCTTTCTGCTTTGCTGCAGGCACGTCGGCCCCGCGGAACCCATACATTGGGAGGAGCCGGTAGTAGACCTCGAGGCTCAGGACTGAGAGGGTGGTGGAGACGACCCGTCCACCCGCTCGTGCGTGCTGGCCGCCCGGGTCCCAGCTTCCCCGTTCGGTGCCGACCTTCTTCTGGATGAGCGGAAGGGTCTCCTTCAGCCTCTCGTTCCACTCCGTCCAGATCGGCCCCTGATGCTGGTAGAGGGCGAGGGTGGCGTAATACATGTAGTAGTAATTGGGATTCTTCTGGAGCATGTGGCGCCCCAGGTATTCGGCGCCCTCCGGCATGCGCGGATCGGTGGGCGGGACGAGATCGAGCTGACGGCAGAACATGCCGCTGGCAGTCATGGCGCGGTTGGGACCGCCTCCCGTGTAGGCGTAGAGACCGCCATGCTTTCCTGAGGAAACAGTGTCCATGTATTTCCGGGCCCGAGTGAAGGCTTCGTCAGGGACACTGAGGCCGGCAAGGCGTGCGCTGTGGAGGGCCATGTACTGCCAGGCGGTGACCGAGAGGTCGGAGTCTTCACTCGGTTTGCCGTTCTGGTTGGCGGGGTCATAGCGCCAGCCTCCCTTGCTGGGGCTCTGGGAAGCAAGAATCAGGGCGATGGATTTCTCGGCTGGGTCCCTGAGCTTGGGGTCCTTGGTGGCCCCATAGGCCTCGCAGAGGGCGATGGATGCGATCCCATGGCAATACATGCGCCCCCGTCCCCGCAGGTCCCCATTCTCCTTCTGCTGCTTGATCAGCCAGTCGAGGGCGCGTTGGACATTTGCCCGGTATTTGCCCCCCTTGTCATGGGTTTCGCCCCAGCCGTAGAAACAGAGGAGAGCCAGGCCGGCCCCGGCAGTGTCGAAGTCCCCGTTGGCCCCATGCTTCCGCATGTCCCAGCGGCCATCGCCCTCCTGGTTGCGCGCCAGCCACTCGAGAGCCGAGCCTATGGCCTTCTCGGTAGCATCTGACCCGCCGAGTTCCCTGACGATATCGAGCGAAGGCCGTCCGCGCTGTTTCTGGACCAACTTGGTGATCGCCTCGGCGTCGAAGTCGTTCCGAGGGGTGGCCAGTTTGCCGGGCAGGAGGGGGTCGTTGCGTTTGTCCTCACCGGGCAGATTGAGTAGATTGGTGATGGTCTCTCCGGCACCTTCCAGCTCGGGGGGATTGCCGAGTGCCTCCAAGCCACGATGGGGGTTGATGAGGTCGCCCCCGGTATCGTCAGTCTGCGGGGCGGACTCGGTCTGGGAGACGTCCTTGGTTTCGGCCTCGTCCTCGACAGCGCTGTCGGCGACTTCCTGTTCCTGGGCCTGCTCCGCTTCCACCTGCTCGAGCGCCTGGGTGGGCTGGAATTCGGCTTCGGTCGGGTCGGCCGGCATGTCGGCATTTTGTTGCTCGATCACTTCCGCCTCCTCGAGGGTGGGGTCCTCGGGTTCGGGGAGGAAGGTCTCGGGCAGGGAGGTCAGGACCGTGAGCTCCCTGGGCGGTTGGACTTTCTCCTGTTCCGCCTCCGATTCATTGAGCTTGGAAGGCCGGGCGTTGGGGACGAGGGAGGTGTTCGATGTCCTCGTGACAATGGGCACGACCTTGCTGTTCTCACGAGGTTTCAAGGCCGGGATCTTGAAGTCGCTTTCGAATTTCTCGGTCAACACGAGATTGCTGGTTTCTGCCATCTCGGCATGCTCGGGCTCGCTCTCGATGGCCAGTTCCTCCTCCATGAGGTCCTCAAGGCTGATGGTCACTTCCGGCGATTCGAGCTGGTCGCCGCCCACCTGCTTGGCAATGAGCCAGATCATGAGGAGCAGGAGAATGACGAGGTGCACGGCGGCCGAACCGGCAAGGCACTTGTGGAAGAGGCTTGTGATATCCTGCCAGGCTTCCAGCAGGTAGAGGAGCGCGATGAGGGCGGCAAGGGCGAGAAGGATCCACCAGCCAATGTTCTCCATCAGCTCCTTGAAGGCCTCCCAGCGGTCGAGGCTTGTATAACCGACTACTTCCCGCGTGGTCGATCGGTAGAGCTTGAAATCATTCTCCCCGGACCCGGATGCCGCGTTGGTGCTGAAGAGCAGGTCGAAGCCCTCCATGCGAACAGCGGGGTCGGTGGCATCGCCCTCGGTGAGGTAGAGATCGACCCGTTCGGGAGGCAGGGAGTTCCCTTCAATGACCCGGCTCAGGTAGAGGCTGAAGCCCGTCTGGGAGCTGCGGTCGCGGTCGGACGCGAGAAAGACGTGATCGCCCCGGCGGGTAAGAGCGGCGGCGAGGTCCTCGGCGGACGAGTTGAGATGTCCGGCGGCGGCGGCCTTTCCGAACCTCGGAAGGGGGGCGAGCTCGGAGGCCGGGGACTCCGTGACCTCTGTTCCGGGTTCAGGTGTCGGGGAGGCTACTTCGGGTTGCTCCTCGTTCTCGCGAGAAGGGGAAGTGGCCTCGAGGCGTTGGGAAACAAAGATATCGGCGCTGTTGCCGTCCCGGTTCGAGGAAAAATAGAGGCGGGCACCGTCCGCGGAAAGGGCGGGGTCACTC
>CAWWCX010000002.1:0-30670 GCA_963935445.1 uncultured Roseibacillus sp. | reverse complement strand
GGAAGGCCACGGATTCGGGGAAGGCCACGGATTCGGGGAAGGCCACGGATTCGGGAAAGGCCACGGATTCGGAGGAGAGGAAAGAAAAGCCAAAGCGGATCGTGCCGCCTCCGACCAGGAAGGGTGTCTTCTTCAAGAATCTCTTCTACGTTTCCCTGCTCGGCCTGCTATTGATCTTCGGTCTCGCCTATCTCTCCTTCCAGCCACAGGACCTCTCCGATATCGAGGGGTATGTGAGTGATTCCTCCGTCCCCCCACCGGGAGGTCCCGATCTTGGCTCCGTCCTTGAGAACGCGTCGAAGAACAAGGCTCCGGTGCGGATCACGGAGGAGGACATCAACAACTACCTGCGTCGCACGCTCAAGGTTGAGCAGGGTGGCATGTTCAATCGCATGGTCACGGCAAGGGGAGCGTGGGTGCGGCTGGAGGAAGGGGTGGTTGAAGTTATCATTGAGCGCGAGATCCTGGGCAAGCGCCACACGGTTTCCATGCTGCTTGGGCTGAAGCAGACCAAGGGTGAGAAAGGGGTCATCAATACCGCTGTAAGCCGCGACCGAGGGAAGTGGGGACGTAGCAGGGTTTTGCGCGGCTTCCTGTTACTGACCAACTCCTCGTTTGAGGCCCTTCAGAAAGCGTATGCGGAGGAAACCAAGCTGATCTGGGACATGTTGGGGGCCGCGACCCCATTCCGGATCAAGGTGTCGGATGGGATGCTGGAGCTCTCTCCTACGGAGGTTGAGCCGCAGGTGGTTCCCGCGTCCTGAAAGGGGAATACGGTGGCCGGGAAGGATGCCGGGGCCGTATGGTTTCCTGTCCGGCAAGCCGCTGACTCCTTGCATTGGCCGGGGTTCCGGGGCATGAGTATCCCTCCAACGGCGTGAAGTATTTCCCTCCAGTATTCGTATGCATTTTCTGGGTGCCCGGAGTTCTGCTCCCGGCCTGGTGCGACGTCGAGGGGTTGCCGTCGGGGGCTCCGCCGGAGTCCCCGGGAGTGGTTTTGCCGGATACGGCTCCGCAACCTGCACCTTCCATTGCCCTTGAGCTGGCTGCAGAAGAAAAGCCAAGGAAGATGACCGAGAGCGAGTCGCGGCAGTTTGTGGTGCATGGGTCTGATTTTACAACACGGAGCGCGATTGCCTCCCTGGCCGAGCGCACGCGAACGACCCTGCTTGAGATCATGGGGAAGGACGGGGATGGCTGGGAGCATGCAGTAGCCATTCAGTTGCGAGACGGAAATGCTCCGGTGAAGATGAGCTTTTATCAGGTGCCGGGAGGATACCGCCTGCAGCTCGACGTCTACCTGTCCCGAGGAAAGCCCTCTGGTCTGGAGCGCGCTATTCTGGAATTGCTTCTCATCGAGTTTGGACTGCGTGGGCGAGGTGCGGAGAAGGTGAATTCGGTTGCCGTGCCTCCGTGGTTGGTGGAGGGAATGATGGAGAGTTTCCGCTGGAAACGGGGCGAACGTGAGCGAGCTCTTTACGCGGCTCTGTTTGAGAAGAATGAACTTTTTCCGGTGAAGAAGTTGCTTGAGACGGACCAGCTCGGTGACCTGGACGCAATTGCCCATGCGGCTTTCCGGGGCTCTTCCGGAGCATTGGTGATGTCGTTGTTGGAGCAGGAGGACGGCCTGGAATCGATGAAGGCGATGCTGCGCGAACTGGCGACCTTCGAGGGCGATGTGAAAGCGCTCCTTCTCAAGCACTTTCCGAACATGAACCTCGGTCCGGAGAGTTTTTCAAAATGGTGGGCTCTCAAGCTGGCACAAATGGCGGAGAAGCCCTTCCCCCATGTCCTCACCATCCTGGAGACGGAGCAGGAACTTCAGGAGGTTCTGGTTGTGCGCTTCCCGGACCCCTCGGGGAACCTGATCGAGGTGGGTGCGGACCAGTTCCGGGATCTCCTGGCCCTTCCTCTCAAAGAACGGCAGGTTGCCATTCGTGCAGCGGTGGACCGGGGCGGCCAGTTCCTTTACCGGGTATTCCCGGCTCATCGGCCGGTTTTGATGGGATACCTCACGATCCTGGGAGAAATTGCGGCAGATCGGGATGAGGGGATTCCGGGGCGTCTCGAGGGACTGGCGCGGGAGCGTGAAAGGCTCCGCGGGCTTGGGATCCGCACCCGCGATTATCTCGAGTGGTACCGGATAACGAATTCAAGACGGCTTACGGGCGACTTTGAAACGTTTGTGGACCTGAAGGAAAGGCTGGAGCGCCGCCCGGGCGGGCCCGAAGGGCCGGTCTCGGAGTATCTTGACTCCATCCAGAGACTCTTCGAGGCAAAAAAGAACTAGCGCGGAGGCCTCCCGGAGGCCGAATTGCCGGGCACTCCGAATTGTCTGTCCAGCCAGGCGACGAACTCATGGTGCCGGTCGATTGCATATTGATGGCATCGAAACCCAAGAGACTCTCCGGTTTTGATATTGTGAGCCAGATCGTCGATGTAGAGGGTTTCCGGCGGCTTGAGCCCGTATTTGGAAATGGCGTGGTGGTAAATGTCCGGATGGGGTTTGCAAACCCCGACCTCGTGGGAAAAGACGTGGCCATCGAATTGTTCGAAGATCTCGTAGTGTTCGAGGAGCCACTCGGCATGCATGCAGTTCGTGTTGGAGAAGAGGACTAGCTTGAGCCCCAGTGAGCGCAGAAATGCGGCAACTGGCCACATGACCCGGATAGGATCAAAAATTGAGTTCCAGGCTTGCTGAAACTCTTCATGGGAACCGGAGAATTTCAGACGGGAGGAGGCCCACTTGATAAATTCCCCACGATCGAGACGGCCTGATTCGAAATCCTCGCGCTTTTGGTGGAGGGTTTCCAAACGGTTCTTGGGGTCTTCAGCCCCGCGGGGAATGAGAGGCAGGAGCCCCCGGGCAAACTCCACCTGAACCAGGACGTTTCCGATATCGAAGAGGGCGGCGGTGGGTGGTGAAGTCATGGAGGAGCAGGAGGATCATCCGGCATGCGGCCCGGGGCTGCTCCCGGTGGCCAGTTCCAGTAGGAAATCAGCGGCCACTTTTGAGGCTCTGGGGCGGGCATGACCGGCGAGATTCTGCTTTTGCCGACGCCATTGGGAAGCCTGGTCGGTCAGGAGATCGCGCAGGGCCGAGTCGAGGGATGCTTCCGTGTCGGCAAGGTCTCCTCCCCCAATGGTCCGAAGGAGTTGAAGATTGCCTTCCTCCTGTCCGGGGACGAGATGATGAATGAGCATGGGACAGCGTGCGGCCAGTGATTCGTGGACGGTAGCCCCACCGGCCTTCCCGATCACGAGATGGTGTTCGCAGAGCAGTTGGGGGATCTTCCGGGACCATCCCCTGATGTGGACCCGGCCGGGAAAGTCCCGGGCGATCTCACGAGCCAGGCGGTAGAGGCGGCGTACGTTCCGGCCGAGAACCATGGTGAGATTGATGGGCCAGTGTTCATGTCGGAGGATTGTTCGGGCTGTGCGAAGGAGAGATCTCCTGTTGGCGGTAGGAAAGTAGAGAATGCGGAAGGGTTGGGTATCGGAGTCGCTTTCCAGGGGATGCAGTTGGTCGAAGACCGGGTTCACCGGGAAACCGGTCTCGATAATCTTCTGCCCGGGAAGCCCCTGCTCCACCAGTCCCTGTTTTGTTGCATTGTCAGTGACAAGCCAGAAGTCGGTGGGGGCTTTGCGCCAGGCTGCATTGATTTCAATTGAATCCGTGACGACGGTGACGACCGGCCGGGCACGCCCCCCGCCCTTGACGTAGCGTTCCACGAAGTAGGGGTAGAGTGGATAGGTGGAGACGATGAGATCTGGATTGAATTCGTCCAATCGGAGGGAAAAGGCCCGTTCCACCGGGCGCATGAGTGGAATGCGCTGCCTGGAGAAATCCCGGCGTTCCACCCCGTCGTAGATCCGTTTCCACGTCCGGGGCAGATAGGTGATTGCCAGCCTGTAACCCTCACGCAGGAGGTTGTTGAGCCACGGGGCTCCTTCCGCACAGGGGTCGACGACGAGAGGCTCGGCCTGCCCCTCGAGGGCGGTAGCGAGTCCGCGGGCGGCGGTGTTGTGGCCGTCGCCGAATCCTGCAGTGGCGATCAGGATGCGCGGCGGGGTGGACCGGTTCATCGAGGGAGGTTGTAGGGTAAGGCAGCGGGTTAGGCTAGTGATGTTGCACAGAATTGTGAGACCAAGGCAGCCGGTCTGGTGTTGCCAGAACTGGGATTTGAGACCAGACTGCGGACCGCTATGGAGCGTCGCGGTGGCTCAAGTGATCCTGAGTCGGAGAAGGGCATCATGCCCTCTGCCGAGGACGACGTGGTGCGTCTTCCGGTTTCTGGCAGTGATTCGCTTGAGCATCTGGGAGCGATGCCGACAGCCCGGCCCGCGCGTGGGGTGCGCTCCCAGCCGGAACAGGAAATGAACCTCGTGGAGAATTCGGGGAAGGATCCTGCTGCCGTGGCCGAGGAGCTCGGGGTCGGGTGGGACAGCGAGGATGGTTCGGAGGAGAAGAGCACCCCGATGGGCTGGCTGGCCCTGATTGGAATCCTGCTTCTCATTCTGGGGGGATGGGCCCTTGCCAAGATTGGAAAGGGAGAGGCGCATCTTGAATCCGAGGCGAGGAAGGTCCTTGAAGAGCGCGACCAGGAGAAACTGGACCTTGAGGCCGCTCGTGTGCATTTCGAGCGTGTGGAGGAGCTGGCAAAAAGCTACCTTGAAGCTGGAACGGTCGAGGAAAAGGCCAGTTATGTGCGCCACCGTGAGCGGGTCTTTCCACTGATGCAGGAGTTCTATCAGCGCCGGGATCTGAGGCCGGTTCGCCTGAAAGCGATCAAGGAGTATCGGGAGCGTGCCGTGGGCAACTATTCGTTTTTCCTGCTCGAGGTGGAATTGATCGGAGAGAGGAAGACCAAGTTGCTCTTCGTGGAGGACTGCGTGGATGGGAAGCCGCGGTTCGACTGGGAGTCGGAGGTGAGTTACCAGCCGATGGAAATCTCGGACTATCTGGAGAAGAAGCCTGTCGAGGCGATGGATTTCCGGGTCTACGCGAGCTTGGACAACTTTTACGGCTTTGAGTTCGCGGACGAGGATCGCTACCGCTGCCTGAAGCTCACCTTCCGCGACGATGAAGAGTTTCTTTTTGGCTACCTCCCGAGGGGGAGCGTGGAAGAACCTGGGTTGGCGGCCTATCTTGAGCAGGGTGACAAAAACCAGGGGCAGCCGGTGCTGTTGCGTCTTCGGTTTCTCCCGGACACGAATTCCCGGAGATCTGTCCTGATCGAGAAAGTGGTTTCGCCCCGCTGGGTCCTCGTTGAAGAGTGAGAGCCGGTGAGCCGCCCGAGTTTGCAATCACCCGGGTTGCGGGGTCGGCCCAGCAATGATAAGGAACCTCCTGCCGGCAGCGTGCGCGGGGTTGTTCCTGCCGGCTGTTTCCAGATCCTGCCTTGTCATGAAAAGAGTCATCCTCTCAATGAGCGTGGTTGCCGGAGGTCTTATGATCTTCTCCGGCGGGGCGGTTGCCCAGCAGGCGCCCGCTGTCTTCGGGAACTACCTGAAACCGGGGGAGGCTGCCCGCGGACAATTGGTGGTGGTGGAGCCTCCGAAGGAAATCAGTGCCTACGTCAAGAAGGTGGAGAAGTCCGCCCGGGCCGATCCGGAGTGGTTCAAGACCTATTCCAAGAATGCGAAGCCGGGGGTGCCTCTTCCCTTTCACGAAAAGCTGGGGCTGACGAAGGAGGAATACGAAATATACAACAAGCTTTGGGATGAGCGGAAGATGACCCCGATCAAGGACGGCAATGTGGTTTTGCGGTTGGAACAGCCAAAGAGCGGCGAGTGGATGGTCAGGGTCTCCGGGAAAGGAGCCCCCTTGTCACTCCTGCGTTATCAGGAGGCCAAGGATGTGGTCAAATCCCCCAATGGCCTGCTCACCCGGCTCGACGATATCAACGCGGATCCGAGGAGCATTCTGGGCAACTGGACAGGACACGAGTGGAGATTCCAGGAAGAGGATGGCCTCGGCAAGACGAAGGAGAACTTTGCGATCGGGACGTTGGTGAATACCCGGTGGGGCCTGCTGGTATACCGGCTCCAGTCGACTTCTCCCACGGGGAGGCTTCTCTTCGACCGAAGCATGGTGATCAGGTTTCCCATGCCCGCGAAGTAGCGCAGCATCATTCTTGAAGACAGTTCGGAAAACGCCTGTGGGCATCGCGTTTGCCCGCTGGCTGGTGGCACCCATGCTGGTGCTTACGTTCGGCCTGCTGATTGTTTCCAACCTGGTCCTGCAGACACGGGCGGTGCGGGAATGGGCAGAGGGCAAGCTGGAGCGTCGGCTGGGACTGGACGTGGCGATTCGATCGATCTCATGGACGCCCTGGACCGGGATCCAGGTGCGGGATCTCACCGCGAAGATTCCCAACCTGGGGAATGCGGGCAGTAGTGAATTACGCCCCCTGTACGACTTGGATGTCGATGTGCAGATTACCTGGGGAGCACTCCGTGGCGGAGAGATAAAGGCACGGGAGCTGCGATTGCGGAGGGGAGTGGTGTCCATCCCCCTCGAGCTGAATTCGCTTCTGGCGAGCGAGCGAGATCGGGCTGAACAGGGCATGGGCAGACAGCCTGGTGGAATAGGCGAGGGGGGCGAACAGGGCTCCGGAAAGGGGAGCCAGGGAGAAAAGGATAAGCCGAACGAGAGGCCTGCGCCTCCGGGGAACGAGGCTCGCCTTCCCGCTCGACCTGCGGTCAGGCTCATTATTGATCGCTGTGATGTCGGGGTGTATTCCGTCCACGGAAAGAGGAAAGAGGAACTCGTTCTGAATAACCTGCGGGGAGAACTGCCTCTGCGTGGAGAAGACGCTTCGGGCTGGATCCGCCACGATGGGCTTACTCTCGGGAGCCACCCCGTGCTGAAGGGGGCTGACATGCCGGTGGTATGGAGCCGACCGTTTCTGCGCCTGCCTCTCCGCAGGTTCGTCCGGGAGGGGCCGTCTCTGGAGGCGGAGGGTTACCTTCGGCTCGTTGGCATCCCACGGTTTCTACTGAAGTTCAATGTGCCAGCTGGTCCCGTGGGACGCATTGCACTCGATTCCGGGTCAGGCATGGAGGTGCAGGCGGGGAGTTTCGAGGCACAAGGGCAACTACAGGGGACGCTCACTGCCCTCCATAGCTGGCGGGGTGGCTTCTCGGCCGAAGTGAGTGCTCTTGGGTTGCACCAGCGTCAGCGGGAGATCTGTCAGTTCGAATATGGCAGGGTGACCGCCAGCATGCGTAGAGGAACGTTCAGGGTTTTGGACGCCCGGCTCCGTAGTGAGCAGTTGTCCCTTCTTGGGAATGCGGTGCTGGTCCCGGATGGCCGGGTTCGTGGAGTTTTACGCCTTGTTGCTGACTCCCCGCATGCAGAGCTAATTACCCGGTTTGCGGTGGGGGCCATGCTGACCGGGGGATGGACCCGTTCCTGGCTTGAACCTCTCGGGACGCCGGATCGGCAGTATCGGGATCTGCACCTGAATGGGACCCTGAACCGCGCCATGATTGACGTTGGGCGGCACGGAGAGGAACTGGAGATTCGACAGGCGCTGGGCCGCGTGGTGGATTTTGTGAAGAATGAGATGAAAGAGAAGGAGCAGAGCAGGGTGTGGGTTCCGCCGGGGGACCTCCTGCCCTGACACGAGAACCGCGGGTTTCCCTGCAAAGTAGAGCAGTGTTATGAGAGTGATTGCAGGCAGCGCGCGGGGAGTGCGGCTGAAGGTTCCGGAGCGGGCAACCCGTCCAAGTACGGATCGGTTGCGCGAGGCGCTCTTTTCCATGCTGCAGGGGCGTCTGGAAGGGGCGCGCGTTCTGGATCTTTTTTCCGGATCGGGTGCCTTGGGGATCGAGGCCCTGAGCAGGGGAGCGCAACAGGCCGTATTTGTTGAGGTTCGCCGCGCTGCCGTTGCGGTCGTGGAAGAGAACCTCGAGAAGGTCAACATGGCGGAACAGGGAGTTGTCCTGCAGCGCGATGTCTCTGCCTTTCTATCTGGTTCGGGTGAGGAGTTCGATTTGATCTTCGCAGATCCGCCGTATGCCTCGAATGCCGGGCATGATATGGCGGGAGCTCTCCTCGATGAGGCTGCGCTGGGACCACGACTCGCGCAAGGTGGCCTGCTGGTTCTGGAGGTCGAGGCCGAACGTGATGTCCCGGAGGCTCCACGGTGGCGTTTGCTGGAGCGTCGGAAGTATGGGGGGAGCGCGATTCTGTTTTACGCTCACGGAGACTCCCGGTAGGTTCCGCGCTCATGAACCTGGCGGTGCGGGGCGTTTACCAATTATTGTTCCCGCTCCTTTGCCTGTGCGCCGCTCCATTCTGGCTCCTCAAGATGGCCCGGCGAGGCGGCTGGGACAGGCGTCTCTGGCAACGACTTGGCATTTTTGGAACACCTGAGGAGTTCGAGCCATGCGGCGTCGTCTGTGTGCATGCGGTCAGTGTCGGTGAGGTCATGATGGCCCTGCGTCTCGTCGAGGAGTGGCTCGAGCATGACCCGGAGGAGAGGTTCGTGATTGCAGCCACCACGTCGACAGGGTTTCAACTGGCTGACCAGAGGGCTCCGAAAGGCGTGCGTGTGATTTACAGCCCGGTGGACCTTTCCTTTGTTCTCCGCCGGACGTTCCGGCGTTTTGAGCCCGCCCTGATCGTACTCATCGACTCCGAGCTCTGGCCCGGCCTTCTCGATCTCGCTGACCGCAAGGGAATTCCGGTCGCCCTGGTTAATGCGCGCCTGTCTCCCCGGTCCGCCCGGCGCTTCGAAAGGTTCAGGCTCCTTGCCGCGCCCATGCTCGCTCAGCTCAAACTGATATGCCTGCAGGTTGACGAGCACGCGGAGGTGTGGTCGAGGCTGGGCGTGGGACGCGGGACCCTGGAGGTAACAGGCAGCCTCAAGTTTGATCTCGGAGGGAAAGGAACGCTTTGTTCGATCCGCAGGGATGAATTCGAGGACATGCTTGGGGGGTTTGGGCCGGGGCGACCGGTCATCCTGGCCGCCAGTACGCACAGTGGCGAGGAACGCCTGATTGCCGAGGCGGCGCAGTCAATCCCGGGAGCGCTAACCGTTGTGCTTCCACGTCACGCGGAGCGCCGGGAGGCCGTGCGAGCGGATCTGGAGCGGGCCGGTTTCGAGGTCGTCCTCCGAAGCAGGTTCAAGCCACCGAAAGACCCGGAGAAGGCAGTTCTTGTAGTCGACAGCACGGGTGAGCAGCGGGACTGGATTGCGCACGCCGACGTGGTGGTGGTGGGGAAGAGTTTCCTGGCACGGGGAGGTCAGAACCCGGTTGAAGCAATCGCAGCCGGAGTACCGGTCGTCTGTGGTCCCTGCATGGAGAATTTTGAACCCCTTATCACCGAGTTGCGCGAGATCGGTGGAGTGGAAAGTGTCTCCGGGGCCTCCTTGGAACGCGGGCTTCGGGCTGTTCTGGAGTCGGCGGAAACCCGGCGGAGGCGGAGTCACAGTGCGCGGACCGTCCTGGAGCGCCATCGTGGAGCCACGATGCGCGTCATCAAGTGTCTTCGCGGATTGCTGCCGGGTGAGCGTGCTTGAGAGGAGCGTGTCATTGCCAGAGCGGGCCTGCCCGGGCATGAAGAATTGATGAGAATGCCCGGCTGTGGTGGAGGGAGGAGGGGCTGATGTTGAGAAGTGAGCTGGTACTTTCCGGGCGGCGGCCGGCATCCTGGATGGGCTTTCGAAGGAAGAGCAGGATGAGGTCCCCCTCGATGTCGATCACAGGGCGTGGTGGGAAAGGCGGTTTCCCGGGGGCGAGCGGCCCGGATTGCAGGCTGAGTCTCTCGGTTCCAGCCAGAAGGCGGCACCTGGGAGAGTGGTGAAGCAGGCTCGCTCCCGGAAGCCTAGCGTTGCCCGGCTGCTTTCCGCCGGAAGTCCTCCAGTTTTTTTTGTTCGAGATACTGGTAGAAACGTCGCGCCACCGCGACATCAGGATCGGCCTCGGGATTGACGAAAGGGTTGTTGGAGCCATACCACGACCACGGGCCGCGGGGGACACTGAAGAATTCGACAAAGCGCCAGTGCACCTTGTCGCCGGATTTCAGGGCGAGGTAGTCGCGGACGGACGGCGAAAGATCGATCCCGGCCTTGTTGTTTTCGTTGGTCCGGGGAGGGTGCCCTCCAAAAACGTATTTCCAGTCGTCGGTGACCCAGGGACCGCAGTCCTCCCACTGCGCGTAGCACACTCTGCCCCTGAAATAGATCTGGATCCAGCGGCCCTTGCAAATGCTGGTTCCCGGTCTGGGATTGTAGCGGGAAAACCAGGGAATCACTCGTGAGGCCTCCGGGCGATGCCGGCGGTGATTGAGGCAGTCGTTGTAGGGAAGGGCCACGTAGAAGGAGTTCAAGCCGGGACGGAATCCCCTCGGGGCATAATTGGCCCGGGCCGCCGGGTCGGGGTTGTCGTAGCCCCCGTAGTTTTGGGCCCACTTGGTATCCCATGAGGACTGGTGATTCGAGGTCTTGTTGCGTCCGCCTGGTTTCTCCCCGATCCAGAAGACGGTGGCGGTGATATCACGGCGCCACGGGTAGGTTGTCTGGCGATACTGGTAGGGGTTGGGCGGAGCCTTGGTTGGCGAACTGACCCGGGGACCACCCTGGGCAGGGGCGGGGATAGCCGACCAGGGCGAGAGAAGAAGGGTGATGCAGAGAAGGCGAAGCACGGCGAGGTGAAGGAAGAGGATAGCAGGAGGGTCAATGGCAGCAGCCGGGGCGTTCGCGGGAAGGCAGGCTCTACTCCACGGTAATGGTTGCCGTCAGTGTGTTGATGATCACCTCGAATTCGCCCGGTTCAACGATGGGGTAGTTTTCCGGACCAAAGAAGGCGAGATCACTGACTGGAATGTCAAACGTGAGGGTTCTTTGTTCACCGGGCTCGAGTTCGACCCGGGTGAAGGAGCGGAGTCTTCTGACAGGTGGGGCAACCGAGGCGAAGAGATCACGCACGTAGAGGTGAACGGTTTCAATTCCCTTGCGCTGACCGGTATTGGTCACCTCTACCGAAAGGGAAAGGCGGTCGGTCCGCGTGAGAGGGCGGGTGGGCACCTCGAGCTTGTCGTATTTGAAGGAGGTGAAGCTGAGTCCGTGACCGAAGGGGTAGAGGGGGTGGAACCCAGGGGTGTCCGGGTCCGGACCGATGGTGTCGCTGTGCTTGTGATCGTAGGGAAGCAGGTTGTTGGGAGCGCGGGGGTAGGTGAAGGGAAGCCGGCCCGAGGGGTTCAGCTGTCCGGTAAGCAGTTCGTAGAGAGCCGCTCCTCCGTGTGGCCCCGGTTGGCCGGCATAGATGATGGCGTGACAGAGGCCGGCGACCTCCGTGATGAGACGTGGACGGTTTTCGAGAAGGACGAGGATCAGTGGTTTGCCGGTTGAGAGATGTCGCACGAGGCGCAGCTGGTTCTCGGGCATGGTGAGGTTGGAAATGTTTCCCGGGGTTTCGGTGCTGGGTTCCTCGGCCAGGACGCATACGATGGCATCGGCGTTCTGGGCCTTGCGGATGGCATAGTCGAAGTCGGTGGACCCGTCCCACCGCGTGCCTCGTGCCCACAGCACGTTTTCGCGCCCGTGTCCCGCATTGAAGGCTTCGAGGATCGTGTTGAGGGATTCGGGGTAGGCCTTCTCCTCTGCGCCCTGCCAGGTATAGGACCACGATCCGTGCAGGGCAGCCAGAGAATGGCAGCCGGGCCCGGTGAGAAGAATCTTGCCCTCACGGGCGAGGGGCAGGACGCCGTTGTTCTTCAGCAGGACGAGGGATTCACGTGCTGCCCGGAGAGAGAGGGCAGTGGCGTCCTTGCTGCCGATTTCCTCAGCGAGAGACGGATCGGGCCCGGGTTTCTCGAAGAGTCCCAGTCGATGCTTCAGGCGGAGGATCCGGCGAACCGAACCGTCAAGCTTCCCCTCGGCGATGCGCCCTTCCCTCACGAGCGCAACGAGGTGATCAGTGAAGTGAAAATCATTGGGCGCCATGCACATGTCGACTCCCGCTTCGACGGCGAGGCGGACGGCCTCCCTGAGGCTTGGGGCGACGCGGTGCAAATCGTGCAGTTTCCTGACATCCTCCCAGTCAGTCAGCACGACGCCCTCGAATTTCATCTGGCCGCGGAGGAGCTTGGTGAGAATATTGTGGTTGGCGTGTAAGGGGAGGCCGTTGACCTCGGATGAATTGACCATGATCGCCTGCACGTCTTCCTCCACCGCACGGATGAAGGGTGGGAGGAAGTGCTCACGGAGGTAGCGCTCCGGGAGAAGCGACTGGGTGCGATCGCGCCCACTGTGGGGATTGCTGTAGGCCAGGAAGTGTTTCGCAGTTGCTGCCACTCGACGAGGGGAAGCGAGGGATCTGCCCTGAAGTCCCCTCACTGCAGCAGCTCCCAGGACTTCCGAGACATGAACGTCCTCCCCGAACGTTTCGGCAAAGCGTGACCAGAGAGGCTGGCGGCCAACATCGAGGCAGGGGCCGAAGTTCCATGGAATCCCGGCGGCGCGGGTTTCCAGGGCGGTCACGGCATGAACTTGTTCAACCAGGTCCGGGTCCCAGGTTGCGGCAAGGTTGATGTTGTGGGGGAAGAGTGTGGCCTCCCGGACATAGTTGGCCCCGTGCACACTGTCGATGCCGTAGAGAATCGGTATTTTCTGCCGCGTTTCCGTGGTGGCAAGGTCCTGGATACGGGTGAGGATCTCGTGCCAGCGCCGGGCGCTGAGAGCCATGCCGTGCACGTTGAGGATGGACCCCACGTGCTTTTCCACGATGGCGTGGCGGAGCTTCTCCATGTCGAGCTGGTGACCATCCGGATTGGCGGGGCTGGCTTCTGCACGGGAGACGGCTCCGAGAGTCAATTGAGTCATCTGCCCGGCCTTCTCCTCAAGGCTCATTCCGGCGAGCATGGCTGTGATGGCATCGTCGATCTCATCCTGCGCAGTGACCGGAGCTGGCACGGCCAGAGTCAGGAGCGCAAGGGGGAGCCATTGGTTAAGAGTGCGCATGCCTGCACGGATTAAAGCAGAACCCGCGATCGAGGCAATCGCGCGCTTGGCATGCTGTGATTGCGCGGCGACGGAATGCTGCGCTCCTGGTGACACGATGGCGTGCCTGTCTCCGGATGGTCACTTTGCCGGTCGAGAGCGGTCCGCGCACAGATAATACACGGGGAAGAGAAAATGGGCTGGGACGGTCAGGACCCTAGAACCGTCTCATCACGGTGTCGTGCTGGTATTGCTGGCGCGGCTCGGGAAAATCCAGGGTGTAGTGGATTCCGCGGGATTCCTTCCGGCGGATGGCGCAGTCGACGATGAGGGATGCGACCGCAACGAGGTTGCGAAGTTCGAGGATCTCGGCGTTGACACGATAGCCCCAGTAGAATTCGCGAACCTCCCGTTGCAGGTTGCGCAACCGGAAACTGGCGCGGAGGAGGCGCTTGTCGGTGCGCACAATGGAGACGTAGTCCCACATCGTGCGCCGTAGTTCATCCCAGTTGTGGTAAATGTTGACCAGTTCGTCGGGGGGGGCGGTGTCCCCGTGCTCCCAGTCGGGAATGGCAGGCGAGGGGGCATTCTTGCCGGGCGGAAACTGGCGGAGAATCTCTTGGAGGGCGCGGCGTGCCATGACATTGCCCTCGAGGAGGCTGTTCGAGGCGAGTCGGTTCGCTCCATGAAGCCCTGTGCAGGCAACCTCGCCGATTGCAAAAAGCCCGCGAATGGTGGTGGTGCCATCTGCTCTGGCAACCACTCCGCCGCATTGGTAGTGAGCGGCGGGAACAACCGGGATGGGGGCCTCCTCCGCATTGTGTCCGAACTCGAGCAGAGTCTGGTAAATAAACGGGAAGCGCTCGGCCATGAACCCCCGAGGCTTGTCTGTGACGTCGAGGTAGACACAACTGGCACCGGTCTTCTTGATCTCGGTGTCAATGGCACGGGCGACGATATCGCGTGGGGCAAGCGACCCCCGTGCATCATATTTGCGGGTGAAATCCTCTCCCTTTCCGTTCAGGAGAGTAGCCCCTTCACCCCGCACCGCCTCGGAGACGAGAAAGGAGCGGGCCTCAGGGCCGGTGGCGGCAGGATTGTAAAAACATGTGGGGTGGAACTGGATGAATTCCATGTTCGCGATGGTTGCGCCGGCGCGCCAGGCCATGGCGACTCCGTCGCCGGTGGCCGAATCCGGATTGGTCGTGTAGAGGTAGGCCTTACCGCATCCACCCGTGGCAAGAATAATACGGTCGGAGCGGAGGACACGGACCTCTCCGGATTCTTTCTCGAGGACGTAGGCGCCCAGAACGCGATCCTCGGTGACACCGCCAAGCTTCCCGGTGGTAATCAAGTCGATGGCGATGTGATCCTCCAGGATGAGAAGGCGAGGGGTATTCCGGGCGGTTTCGAGGAGTGAGGAGGCGATTTCGTGCCCGGTGGTGTCCCGGGCGTGCAGGATGCGACGCTCGGAGTGCCCACCTTCCCGTCCCAGTGAGAACCGGTCGCCGTCCCGGTCAAAATCCGTGCCCCAGGCAACGAGTTCATCAATCGTCTCGGATCCCTCCCTGATGATGGTGCGGACACTTTCCTCATCGCAGAGGCCTGCCCCGGCCCCGAGGGTGTCCTGCACATGTTTCTCGATGCTGTCGCTATTTTCGCGCAGACCCTCCGGAAGGACTGCCGCGATTCCTCCCTGGGCCCAGGCCGTATTGGAATTGAGGGACTGGTTCTTGGTGACGAGGGTGACTGAACCGTGCGCAGCAGCCTTGATCGCGAAGGAGAGGCCGGCCATGCCGCTGCCGATGACGAGGAAGTCGGAAGTCATGAACGGGGTTATCCTTCCTCGCAGATGGATCGAAGGACAAGCCGGTTATTACATTATTGGGTATTGGTGATTCCGGGCGGGTGTCGTAGAAGATCGGCTATGGATGTCAGAATCTTTGCTTCCAAAAAGGAGATGGGGAAGGCTGCGGCAGCGGCCGGGGCAGAGAAAATCCGGGAGGCCCTTGCCGATGGAGGTGAGGCGCGTATCGTGATGGCCTCGGCCGCCTCGCAGTTTGAAGTGGTAGAAGCGCTGGCGGAAGAGAGCGACATTGCCTGGGAACGGGTGACTCTTTTTCACCTGGATGAGTATATCGGCCTGTCGGCAGATCATCCGGCCTCCTTCAGCAGATTCCTGCGGGAGCGCTTCATCGCGAATTTACCGGGCGAATTGCAGGCCTTTCATGCCATTAATGGAGAAAACGAGGCAGAGGCGGAATGCGCAAGGGTGGGAGGCCTGCTGGCTGGAAAGGCGCCCTCGGTAGCTTTTATTGGCATCGGCGAGAACGGGCATATCGCCTTCAACGACCCTCCCGCAGACTTTGAGACCGAGGCGCCATACCTGGTCGTGGAGCTTGATGAGGTATGCCGGCAGCAACAGGTGGGTGAAGGCTGGTTTCCTGACCTGCAGTCGGTGCCGACTCACGCGATGTCCATGTCGGTAAGGCAGATTCTCAAGGCCCATCGGATTGTGTGCGTGGTGCCGGACGCGCGCAAGGCGGTCGCGGTGCAGAAGACGGTGGAGGGAGTTGTCAGTCCCGATCTGCCGGCCACCATCCTGCAGGAGCACGATGACTGCGTTCTCTTTCTCGACGAGCCATCGGCTGGTCTGCTCCCGTCATGAGTTACTTCGATCTCCAGGTCAACGGCTACGCAGGCATCGATTTCAATGGGGATTCCCTGACGAGCGAGCAGGCGCGCAGCGCCTGCGAGGCACTGCTTGAGGATGGGACGACGGGCATCCTGGCAACCGTGATCACGGATTCGATGGAGGCCATGAAGGAGAAGCTCGGTCGAATCGTGCGCGTGCGGGAGGAAGATGACATTGTGAAAGAAGTGCTGGTGGGGATTCATATCGAGGGTCCCTTCCTCAACGAGACCGAAGGCTTCATCGGGGCTCATCCGCGGAAGTGTGCCCGGCCAGCGAAGGTGGATGACATGAAGGAGTTGCTGGAGGCTGCCGGTGGTCTGACCAGAATTGTTACTCTTGCCCCCGAGCGAGACGACGGCTGCGTAACCACGCGCTTTCTCGCGGAGGAGGGTATCGTGGTTTCTGCCGGGCACTGTGATCCCTCCCTCGAGGAGCTACGTGCTGCGATTGACGCGGGGCTCTCCATGTTTACTCACCTCGGTAATGGCTGCCCTCCCCGGATCATGCGTCACGACAACATCGTGGAACGCGTTCTCAGTCTCTCGGAGGATCTCTGGATCTGCTTCATAGGGGATGGAGTCCACGTTCCTCCGTTCGCCCTTGGGAATTACCTCAGGGCCGCGGGCGTGGAACGCTGCCTGATGGTGACGGACGCTATTTCGGCGGCGCGGGCGGGTCCGGGCAAGTACACCCTCGCCGGGTGGGAACTTGAAATCGGGAACGATATGGTGGCGCGAGCGCCCGACGGTTCGCATTTTGTAGGCTCCACCGTGACCATGCCCGGGGTGGTCGCCGTTCTTGAGGAGATGGGTTTTGACGAGAATGAAATTTCGGCCCTGTGCTGGGAGAGGCCTCGGAAGGCCATTGGTTGCTGGTGATTGAAGATTAGGGGTTGGTTGTTGGGAATTTGTCTCCAAGATCACGGGTGGCAGAGGGTGAACAATGACTTTTAGAGCGACGTTGAAGTCAATCGGGCCTGCGATCATCGTAGCGGCGGTGGTCCTGGGGCCGGGAAGTATTCTCACAAGCTCCAAGGTCGGGGCGCAGTTTGGCTGGATGGGGCTTCCGGTCCTCATGGTTGCGATCGTGCTCATGATCGGAATGGTGGCCCTCTCGGCCCGCCTGGGAGTGGTTTATGACAACAGCATCTGCGATGAGCTGGCGAACCGTCTGAGTCGTCCGGCTGCCCTTGCGGTCGCCGGGGCCCTGTTCCTGATCGTGGCTCTCTTTCAATCGAGTAACAATCTTGCGGTGGTGGCGGGGCTGGAACCGCTATTTGATGCAGCTGATGATCCGCTTGGATCGAGTGGTTTACGAATCGCGATCGTGGTGGCGGTGAACGCCCTCGTGATCTTCTCGCTCTATGCCATGCGCAGCCTCTATACCCTGATAGAGAAGGCCATGAAGATCCTGATGGGTCTCATGATTGCGGTATTCCTGCTCAACCTGGCGACGGTCATGCTGGCAGAGCCTGTTGAGCGGGTGATGGATGCGGGGCCGCCGGGGGAGTGGCTGGCATTGATTGGAATGGTAGGAACAACCTTTTCGGTAGCGGGTGCATTTTTTCAGGCCTACCTGGTCAAGGAGAAGGGGTGGGGCCTGCGTGATTGGAGCAAGGGCACGAAGGACTCCATACTGGGAATCTCTGTTCTGGGAGGGGTAACCGCGGTGATCCTGATCACCTCCATCATGGTGTTTTACCGCACGCCTCAGGCGGCCGGTCTGAAAGGAGTGGCCGATGTGGCAAGGCAGTTGGAGCCGCTTTTCGGATCGACCGCGAAGTATGTTTTTGCGGTTGGAATACTGGCGGGCGCTTTCAGTTCGTTCCTGGTCAATGCCCTGATCGGAGGCACGGTGATGGCGGATGGTCTGGGCAAGGGGCGCCGGATCGGTGATCGCTGGTCCCGCCACTGCACCGTCGTGGCTCTTGTGGTCGGAATGCTGATCGCAATCGCGGGGCTTGCGAAAGAGGGTAGCACGGTCGCGCTTATCACGGTGGCTCAGGCGCTGACCGTGCTCGGTATCCCCGCACTTGCCCTTGCGCTTCTTTTCCTTGGCCTGCAGAGAGACCTCACCGGGCAGCGCAGGACGCCTCGGGCCCTGATCCTCCTGGCCGGCACGGGCACGGTGGTAGCCTGTTTTTTTGCAGGGCTCACCGCCCTGAAGGTCTGGAACAGGTTGATGGGCTGAGTGGAGAGACTTACATCTCCACGTTGTCGATCAGGCGGACATCGTCGTAGAAGATCGCGGTCGCGAGGAGGGCGGGGCCCGTCACCGTGGAGAGAGGCTGGAGCGTGTCGCGGTCTACGAGTTCGAGGTAGTCGATCCTCATTCCCGGAGGGGCCTCGTGAAGCAGGTGATGGCGGGCAGCCTCCAGATAGACCTCGCATCGTTGCTCGCCATTGCTTCGCAGGTCCCTTGCTGCGTGAAGAGCGCGGTTTATGCGGGCTGCGTCGGTGTGGTGCGCCGGGGAGAGACCGGAATTGCGTGAGGAGAGAGCGAGTCCGTTCTGTTCACGGACGGTTTCGATGCCGTGAATTTCCACCGGGATCGCGAGATCGCGGACAAGGCGCCGGATGATGGCGAGTTGCTGGTAGTCTTTCTTGCCGAAGACCGCCGCTGAGGGTTGGAGAGCGGAGAAAAGTTTGAGGACCACGGTGCACACCCCGTCGAAGTGTCCGGGGCGGGAGGAGCCACAGAGCCCTCGGGAAAGAAGAGACTCGCTCACCTTTATGGAGTGATCGGGCGCATAGAATTCTTCCGCGTGGGGAGTGAAGACGACATCGGCACCGAGGTCCCTGCAGAGGGCCAGATCGCTTTCAAGGGTGCGCGGGTAGCCTGCGAGGTCGGATGGGCGGTCGAACTGAAGAGGGTTGACGAAGATGGAGACAAGGACAGACCCTCCTGCTCCCGCTATTTCGCGGGCGGCCCGGATGAGGGTTGCGTGTCCGTCATGCAGCGCTCCCATGGTGGGGACGAGGACGGAGGGTTCTTTGGCCTCCGGTGGCGGCGCGGTGAGAGACGAGAGGTGTTGCATGACCGGGGTTTCTTATGAATTCCTGATATATTAATGACCTTGAGTTCCATGCCGGGGTCCCCTACCGTGATGTAAAGGCAGCGAAGATGAGGACATTGATTGTAATGGGGGTGGTATTGGCGTGGGCGGCAGGGTGGCCGGGCAAGGCGGAGGTGGAAAGGGAAAGCGGTAGTGGGAAAGCGAAGTCGGACACGCGACCCGGCGGCGGGGAGCTACCTGATGATGAGGACAAGTTGCGAACCGCGGTGGTCAATATTCAGGAGCTTTTCCGGCAGTATCACAAGGTCAAGAGGGCGGAGGAAGAGATCAACATGGAGCGGGCAAGGATCCAGAAGGAGCACAATGACCTTGCCGGACGGCTGCGCAGCATGGACCAGGGCCTGAGGGAACTCGAGGCGCGTCTTCGATCAACGGGCCTGACGGATGGTGAGCGGGCATCCCTGGAACGGAAGCAGGGTGTGCGTTTTCAGGAGCGGGAGCTGCTTCGCCGTGAGAGGAAGGCGAGCCTTGTGGCCGGTCACGCTGAGCTGAACCGAAAAATGGTCGCCCGCATGGATGTGCTCCTTCAGGAAATCCGCGACCTGGTGGCGAGTCAGGCTGAGCGGAAGGGCTACGACCTTGTCTTCGATCTGGATGGCACAAATTCCTCTCAGGTTCCCATGCTGCTGTTTGCGAAGGACGCGATAGACATCACGCCCATGATCCTGAAGAAACTCAATGAAAGCTCCCCCTCCCGCGGGTGACCCCGGGCAAGGCAGGAGTCAGGTGTGAGGCGCGATGGGGTGAGAAATAGCGGTGTCTGGGTCGCTATCATGGAAGCCAATCTCGACAGGTGAAGGAGGGAGGCGACTTCAGGAGGAGATTCAGGGTTGAGGTTTGACGCACCCGGAATTTCCCTCCAAGCTCTTCTGTAATCCCAAGAAACGTTAATCAAAATGATCCTTCGCCAATTGACCATCGCCGCAGCCGGTTTCCTGATTTTCGCCCTTCCCGCTGTGGCTCAGGACAAACTCAAGATCGCCACGGTGGACATGCAGACCCTGTTCAAGCAGTACCATCGAACGAATGCAGCCCAGAAGGAGATCAACGTGGAGCGGGCCAAGATCCAGCAGAACAATAACGAGCGCCTCGAGGCTATCCGGGGCCTGGAAGACGAGTTGCAGGGACTGCGAAAGCAGTTGGACGATCCATCCCTCAGTGACAAGCGCAAGCAGGAGCTCTTCAAGGACTTTCAGATGAAGACGCAGGAGGGGGTTGCTCTCGACCGGGAGCGCCGTGAGTTCCTGCAGCGTCGCAATACCGCTCTCAATGAAAAGATGGTGCAGAAGATGCGGGGCATTCTGGAAGAGATCCGCAAGCTGGTGGAGGACCGAGCGAAGTCCGACGACTACGATTATGTCTTCGATAAGTCCGGGCTGAGTACTTCGCAGGTGCCCTTCCTGCTCTACACGAAGGATGCCACCGACATTACGGGAGCGCTGCTTGAGTTGCTGAACAAGGATGCGCCAGCCCCGACCGCTGAGGGGGGAGAATGATTCCAGGCGACTGGAATCCCTTGCCTCCATCAGATAACAGTTCTTCGTTGTGGAACTCCGGGTCGCGGATGTGGTCGCCTTGGTGGGCGGAACCCTCGTGGCGGGCGATGACTCGATCGTTTTGAACGGGCTCGCCACCCTGGAGCAGGCAGGTCCCTCGGACCTGAGCTTTTTCGGAGCGGAGAAGTACCACCCCCAGTTTGATGCGACCAGGGCCGGGGCGGTGCTCGTCGCGCCGGAGGTGAGATCTGGTCCGGATGGGGTCGCTCTCATTGAGGTTGAGAATCCTTCCCTTGCTCTGGCGGTGTTGGCCAAGGAGGCTGCCAAGCAGACCCGCGAATTTACTGCGGGGATCAGGCCCGGGGCGCACGTTTCCGAGGAGGCGAGGATTGATGATGAAGCTGCGGTTCATCCGGGTGCAGTGGTGGAGGCCGGAGCGGTCGTGGGAAGTGGGTCAGAAGTGTGCTCAGGCGCGGTGATTGGTCGCGGGGCAAGGATTGGGTCGGACTGTATCCTTTATCAGAATACCACTGTGCGGGAGGGATGCATCCTCGGGGACCGGGTTATCCTGCAGCCGGGGGCTGTCATCGGCTCGGATGGCTTTGGATATGAACCTGTGGGGGACAGGCATGAGAAGGTACCGCAGCTTGGTATCGTGGTATTGGAGAATGACGTGGAGATCGGGGCGAATGCATGCGTGGACCGCGCCCGCATTGGCGAGACCGTGGTGGGAGAGGGAAGCAAGATCGACAACCTGGTTCAGGTGGGACACAATGTGAAAGTCGGCAGGCACTGCATCATGGTGGCCCTCTCCGGGGTGGCTGGGAGTACCAGGCTTCAGGACCGGGTGACTGTCGCGGCCCAGGTGGGAATCGGTGGACACATCGAGATTGGCAGCGGTGTGCAGCTGGGCGGACAGTCGGGAGTCGCGAAGAGCATCTCCGAGCCTGGTGCTTACCTGGGAACCCCGGCCAGGCCCATCAAGGAGGAGATCCGCCTCTGGCAGGAGCTGAGCAAGCTGGCTGCGACCAGGAAGGAAGTGAAGGCTCTCCGCAGGGAGCTGGATGAGTTGAAGGAACGCCAGAGCACTCCGCTCACAGGCGAATAGTCGTTCCCGGTTTTGGGATGAGAGAGCCTTCGACCTGCCTGCCAAACCACTGCTGGGCGGCAGGATCACCGTGGACAAGAACGGTGTGCCTTGCTGCTGTTTCCTGCATGAAATCGAGGAGTTGTTCGCGGGGTGCGTGCCCGCTGAAGTCGTAGACTTCGACTCCGCAGTGAAGTGCAACCTCTGGCAGACTTTCATCAAGTCGGATGGGATCGCCTGGTTGGGCGGCCCGGATTTTTCCTCCGGGGCTGTCCGGATCAGCGTAGCCAACGAAGAGGAGCATGTTCTTTGGGTTGTCGATGAATCCTCGGGCAAACCCGTTGGAAGTGGTTTTCTCCGTCATCATTCCGCTGGAAAGCGCGTAGATTGCTCCGGGCTCGAGGGGGATGCGCTTGCGGCCCCTCCGGTTGCCCGTGATGAGAGCCATGTCTCGGAGAATCTTGAAATTGGGGTGGAGCCGGCGGGAGCTACCCGAGAACTTGTCGTAGATGATGGTCATCTTGGTGCTCAGGCCTCCGATGTAGACCGGGACATCAGGGAGGCGCTCGTTCTCCTTGCTGTCGTGGATCATGGTGAGGACTTCCTGGGTCTTGCCGATCGCAAAGACCGGGATGAGCACCGATCCGCCGCCGCTGAGACAGCGGCGGATGTCCCCGATGAAGCGCTCCTCCTCGTGCTCGCGGCGATAGTCGGGTGAGCGGGGGGCCTCTCCCCGGGTAGTCTCCACGATGAGCGCGTCCAGATTCCGTTCGCCCAACCTGGGAAAGCGTGCGCCCCGGATGAGGGAGTGGTCCTCAAAGTGGATGTCTCCGCTGTAGAAAAGACTTTTGCCACCTCCCTCAATGAGGACACCAGCGGACCCGAGAATGTGGCCCGCATCATAGAAGGTGGCCCGCACACTGCCGTTCCAGTCGACGTCGAAGGGTTTTTCGTAGTCACGTGGCTCGATACGGGGGGTGAGTTCCTCGATAGCCCGGTGGGTGAAGAGGGGATATTCCTCAATGCCCAGTTCCGTCCGCTGGGACTTCATGACATTGACTGAATTGTGCAGCAGGGCATCGGCAAGTGCCCCTGTTCCCGGGGTCATGAAGACACGCGCGGAAGGTTGGTCGCGCATGAGGACGGGCAGAGTCCCTACATGGTCGAGGTGAGAGTGGGTGACGATGATGGCGTCAATGCTGTCATGCTGGAGATCCTCATAACGGGGGAGGCTCCCGGGCCCCTTCTGCTTGGGGTGCATTCCAGCATCGAGTACGATTCGTGCGTCCCCGATTTCAAGCAGATAGCAGTTGGCCCCGATATCGTTAGCCCGGTTGAGCAGAGTAAAGCGAGCGTCAGCCACTGGTGGCGAGGAACTTGGATGTGGGGCTGGTCGATGTCAAAGCAATGCGGGAAGAGAGGGGGGAGCCAGTTTTTACTGTAGACAGTCAAGCCACCGCGATATAGTCCCCCCCGCGTTCCCCGATGAGGGAATGGCCCCAACACAAAACGGCAGGGTAGCTCAGGGGTAGAGCAAAGGACTCATAAGCCTTGGGTCGGCGGTTCGAATCCGCCCCCTGCTATTTTAATCCCCGGCAGCGAATCCACGTGGTTGTTCGGGAAGTCGGTCTCCAGGAGGCGAAGTTCTCCTGACGGAACGGGAGGAGGAGCGGGTGGCTGTCCAGAGGAGAGCCCATGGGACGTAATGAGTGTCGGGGACGGTCCGCTCCCGATATTTGGGATCTCGAAGCAGGCGGGAAGCCGCCCGGAGAGTTGGCCTGTGGAGCAGAAAGAGCGATTTCCCCGTGATTTCGGGTCCAGACGGATGCTTAATCAGGGTTTCGAGACAATTTGGAGAATCGTTGGGAATATTCCTGAAAAATGCCCGAAATAGGCCTTGTCAAGAGGGGGCGCGCTCCTATAGTCGCGGCCCCCAAAATCGCGGCTGGGTCCCGTGTTTTCTCGCGGAAAACAGCATAAAAACAGCGATTTACCAGCTCATCGGGTGCAGCTCCGGATAACAGGCTTCCTGCGAGGGTAACACTTCGTCGCCTGCCACCTGCGCTCCGTGAGCATGCCAAGACCTTCCGAGATACTCGCAAAAAAGCAGGAATCATGCCGACCATTAACCAACTTGTCCGCAAAGGGCGCAAACAGGCGATACGAAAGTCGAAGTCGCCGGCACTCTCCAATTGTCCTCAGAGACGCGGGGTGTGTTTGCAGGTATATACCCGGACACCCAAGAAGCCGAACTCCGCGCTGCGTAAGGTAGCCAAGGTTCGTCTGACCAACGGTTACGAGGTGATCGCCTACATCGGGGGCGAGGGACACAATTTGCAGGAGCACAGTATCGTGCTGGTCCGTGGCGGCAGGGTGAAGGACCTTCCGGGCGTGCGCTACCACATCGTGCGGGGATCCCTGGATACGCTCGGGGTGGAGAACCGGAAGCAGAGCCGCTCCAAGTACGGGGCCAAGCGGCCCAAGCAGTAATTTGAACCTGTAGAGATAAGGGAGACGCAATATGGCTCGAAGAAGAAGAGTTTACCACAAGCCCGACCGGCGGGATCCGAAGTTCGACAGCGAGCTGATTGGCCACCTCATTTCCAAGGTGATGAAGGACGGCAAGCGCTCCCTTGCGGAACGTATTGTCTATGCCGCCATCGACAAGGCCAACGAGGGAACCGATACCGTGGACCCCCTTGAGGTGGTCACGCGTGCGGTCGAGAACTCCAAGCCCCGGGTAGAGGTCAAGAGTCGCCGGGTCGGTGGCGCGACCTATCAGGTCCCCCTTGAGGTGGCCGCATCACGTTCCGAGGCCCTGGCCATGCGTTGGATCATCGGATTCGCCCGTGGTCGGAAGGGAACTCCGATGCATGTAGCGCTCGCGAATGAAATCAAGGATGCCGCCAACAACACCGGTGGAGCGGTTCGTAAGCGTGACGATGTCCACAAGATGGCGCAAGCCAACCGCGCCTTTGCCCACTTCCGTTGGTAATCAGTCGATTTGATGCTCACCACCGCCACAGTTGCGTTTCCTCCGATGTCAGAATGCCCGAACAGCCCTGATCGACCGTATCCGCTTGAGCGGACGCGGAACATTGGGATTGCGGCGCATATCGACGCCGGGAAAACCACGTTGACGGAGCGGATTCTGTTCTACACCGGAATGATCCATCGAATCGGGGAGGTGCACGATGGCGCCACCACCACGGATCACATGGAGCAGGAGCGTGAGCGGGGAATCACCATTACGTCCGCTGCAGTGACCTGCGAATGGGTACAGAACAAGGACGAGGGTGTCTGCAAGCTGTTCGAATCGCAGAAGCAGCGCGTCAATATCATCGATACCCCGGGTCACGTTGATTTTACCGCTGAAGTGGAGAGGTCGCTCCGGGTCCTGGACGGGGCGATTGTTGTTTTCTGTGGAGTCGCCGGGGTTCAGCCGCAGACTGAGACCGTCTGGCGGCAAGCGTCCAAGTACAATGTTCCCCGCATTGTGTTTGTTAACAAGATGGATCGCGTGGGCGCCGACTTCCAGAACGTGGTGGACGAAGTGCGTGAAAAACTCGGAGCTACTCCGCTGCGGGTCTTGATTCCAATCGGTGCGGAAGATCATCTCAAGGGACAGATCGATGTGCTGAACAGGAAGGCGGTCGTCTACACCGAGAATGATGCGCTTGGCTCCACTTTCGAGGTGACCGATCTTACCGAGGAGCAGCTCGCATTGGCCAATGATGCCTATGAGGAGATTCTCGATACTCTGGCAAACGAAGACGAGGAACTCGGTGAGAAGTTCCTCCTCGAGCAGGAAATCACGGTGACTGATCTCAAGCGTGCCATGCGGCGCGCTACGATCGCCAACAAGGTAGTGCCCATCGCGGGAGGATCTGCCTTCAAGAACAAGGGGGTTCAGTTTCTTGTGGATGCCGTGGTGGATTACCTGCCCAGCCCCCTGGAGATTCCTGCTGCGAGGGGCCAGAAAGCCGATGAGGAGGATGCCGAGGTTCTTGCCCCCACGGATGACAATGGCAGGTTCTGTTCCCTCGCCTTCAAATTGTGGGCGGACAAATATGTCGGGAAGCTGGTCTTCTTCCGCGTCTATTCCGGGACGGTCTCCAAGGGAGACATGGTTTACAATCCGCGAACCCGCAGGAAAGAGCGCATCGGCCGCTTGATCCAGATTCAGGCTGACAAGCACGAAGAAATCCAGACCTGCTATGCGGGTGACATTGCGGCCATCGTGGGAATCAAGAACGTGACCACGGGAGACACCCTGTGCGAACAGAAATTTGATATCCTTCTTGAACCGCCCAGCTTCCCGGAGCCCGTCATTGCGATGGCAGTGGAGCCCCGGACGACCGCGGACCAGGAGAAGATGTCGACTGGGCTGGGGCGTCTTATGGAAGAGGACCCCACCTTCGTGGTGCATACGGACGAAGAGACCGGGCAGACGATCATATCCGGCATGGGCGAATTGCACCTCGAGGTCATTATTGACCGGTTGCGCCGCGAGTTCAGCGTGGAAGCCAACGTGGGCAAGCCGCAGATCGCCTATCGTGAGACCATCACGGGAGAGGCCGGGGGCGAGGGGATCCTCAAGAAGCAGACCGGAGGCCGCGGTCAGTATGGACACGTTGTTCTGGACGTGTCCCCCAACGGGAAGGGTGACGGTCTGACCACCGAAAATCTGGTAGTCGGAGGGGCGATCCCCCGCGAATACATGAATGCGGTGAATTCCGGAGTGCAGGAAGCAATGACCAACGGGATCGTGGCTGGCTACCCGGTGGTTGATGTCCACGTTAACATCACGGATGGCTCCTCCCATGATGTCGACTCCAACGAGAACGCCTTCAAGATGGCGGCCATTTTCGCGATGAAGGATGCCTTCAGAAAGGCCGGTTCCATTCTTCTGGAACCCATCATGGACGTGGAAGTCACTACTCCGGAAGAGCATCAGGGTGATGTTATCGGAGACCTCAATCGCCGCCGTGGCCATATCGAGGAAATCGGCGCGAAGGGTAATGTTGCGATCGTGAAGGCAAAGGTGCCTCTCGCTGAAATGTTCGGTTACTCCACGGATGTCCGGACGATTTCCTCCGGCCGGGCCTCCTTTGTGATGACCCCCTCAAGCTTTGATCCCGTTCCACAAGCGATCGTGGAGGCCATCTGCAAGGAACGCGGAATGGTAGCCGCCTGAACCAAGGACCCAAAGACGCTCTTAATCCTCTCTCCCCATGGAAAACCAGAAGATCAGAATCCGCCTCCGGGCCTTCGACCACCGTGCGATTGACAAGTCTGCGGTTGAAATCGTGGAAACCGCCAAGCGCACGGGCGCCAAGGTTGCGGGTCCGATTCCCCTGCCGACCCGCATCGAGAAGTTCTCGGTGAACCGTTCCGTGCACGTGAACAAGAAATCGGCCGAGCAGTTCGAGATCCGGACTCATAAGCGCCTTCTCGATATCATGGACCCGACCGCCCGGACGGTGGATGAGCTCAAGAAGCTCAACCTGCCGGCTGGCGTGGACATCACGATCCGTATCTAACCGAACCTTTTGACCCACCACACCAACCATGGCACTAGGACTGATAGGCAAGAAAATCGGAATGACCCGGGTCTTCGACCAGGAGGCCGGGAGCGCCATTCCCGTTACGGTCATCGACGTGACCGGCAACGAACTCGTTCAGCGCAAGACGACTGACGGTTCAGACGGTTACGATGCGGTGCAGGTAGCCTACTCCGACCAGAAGGAGCAGCGGATGAAGCAGCCCGCCGCGGGCCACCTGAAGAAGCACGGCGCCTCGAACAAGCGCATCATCCGGGAGTTTCGCCTGGAAGGCGGAGAGGAACTGCCCGAAAGCCATCCGGGAGCCGAGCTCTTTCAGAACGGCCAATGGGTGGATGTGATCGGGACCACAAAGGGTAAGGGTTTCCAGGGAGTGGTGAAGCGCTACAACTTTGGTGGGGGCCCCGATTCCCACGGGCACATGACCCACCGTCGTCCGGGTGCGGTTGGAGCCGGAACCTGGCCGGGGCGTATCTGGAAGAACCAGAAGATGCCCGGGCATGACGGGCAGCGCAACAGAACCACCCAGAATCTCAAGATCGTACAGGTGCGTGCGGAGGACAATGTGGTGCTCGTTTCGGGGGCCGTCCCCGGGGCGAAGGGAAGCTACGTCATTATCCGTCCGGCCAAGAAGAAACCCGCGCCCGCCGCTGCGGAGTAACCAACCCCTCAACCAGATAGCGACATGTCTGCAAAGACACTCACTCTTGAAGATGCCAAGGCAGCCAACCTGCAAGTCGTTGAAGACGGCGAGCGGGGCGGACAGGCCGTGCACGACCTGATCGTGGCCTATCAGGCGAATCGACGCTCGGGAACTGCCAACACCAAGACCCGGGGCGAAGTCCGGGGAACGGGCCGCAAGATGTACCGGCAGAAGGGAACGGGTAATGCCCGTCACCGGACATCGAAGGTGCCGATTTACGTAGGAGGAGGAGTAGCCCACGGCCCGCGCCCCCGGGACTACTCGAAGCATGTGCCCAAGAAGATCCGCAAGCTGGCCCTCCAGCGTGTGCTTGGTGACTGTATCGCGGGTGGGAGCATCCAGGTGGTCGAATCCTTTGAAATTGCCGATGGTAAGACCAAGTCCTTTCAGGCCGCGGTGAAGGAGGTGACGGAGGCTGCCAAGGTCCTCGTGGTCTCCTCCAAGTTTGACGACAAGACCCTGCTCGCGCACCGGAACCTGCCCGGAGTGATGTGCCTGCCGGCTCACGAAGTGAGCATCGAGGAGCTCATTTACCACGATGCCATCATCCTCACGGCCGAGGCCCTTGAGGTTCTCGCGGCCCGGACCAATTAAGTAAGCACGAACCCCACTGAACAATGAGAGACATTTACTCAGTCATCGACAACGTGCGACTTTCCGAGAAGTCCACTCTTCTCCAGGAGGTCAACAACGAATACGTCTTCAAGGTGGATCGTCGTGCCAACAAGCTCGAGATCAAGCGTGCTGTCGAGCAGGCTTTCGGAGTGAAGGTCGTCGCTGTGCGCACTGCCAACTACAATGGAAAGATGAAGCGCGTGCGCCGGGCGGATCAGGGGAAGACCGCGGCTTGGAAAAAGGCCATGGTCCGCCTCAAGGACGGCGACAGCATCGATCTTATCTAGTGAACCAGTTGATGGAAGATTTCAGACTCAGGGAATTCGGATCCGAATCATCAAACTGACGATTTAACGAACCAACCACTTTCCAACCATGCCACTCAAAAGCTTCAAGCCAGTGACTCCGTCGAACCGCTACAAGGTGTGGCCGACGTACGAGGAGATCACGAAGACGAAGCCCGAAAAGAGCCTCACCGAACCGCTTCCCAAGAGCGGTGGCCGTAATAACCAGGGAAGGATCACCTGCCGTCACATTGGCGGTGGTCACAAGCGCAAGTATCGCCTGGTCGATTTCAAGCGACGCAAGCATGATGTCGAAGCCCAGGTTGTTGCGGTGGAGTATGATCCCAACCGGACGTGCCGGATCGCGCTGATCCAGTATACGGACGGCGAGAAGGCCTACATTCTCTGCCCTGCCGGGCTCTCTGTGGGAGCGACGGTCGTGGCGAGCGAAAATGCTCCCCCTTCTCCGGGCAATGCGATGCCTCTCAAGAGCGTGCCCCTCGGCACCGCAGTCCACAATATCGAGTTGCGTCCGGGCGGGGGCGGCAAGGTAGCCCGGGCGGCAGGCCAGCAGGCCGTGGTGTCCAACCGAGAGGGTGGCTACGCCTTGATCAAGATGCCGTCCGGAGAAATCCGCCGCTTCCACGAGAATTGCTACTGCACTATCGGGCAGGTTGGGAACCGGGACCACATGAACGAGGTTGCCGGTAAGGCCGGTCGCTCGCGCTGGAAGGGTGTCCGCCCGACCGTGCGCGGGATGTGCATGAACCCCGTTGATCACCCGAATGGTGGTGGCGAGGGCAAGTCCAAGTCTGGCGGTGGCCGACAGCACCTGAAGTCTCCGTGGGGACACACCAAGGGGCAGCGCACCCGCACCAAGCACAAGGCGAGCAACAAATTCATCGTCGAGCGCCGCAAGTCGAAGAAGCGTTAACAAATCTGAATCATGCCACGTTCTCTCAAGAAAGGACCGTTTGTCGACCAGAAGCTTCTGGCCAAGATCGATGCTGCCGTCGAGAAGGGTGACAAGAAGCCCATCAAGACGTGGAGCCGACGCTCCATGATAACACCTGACTTTGTGGGCCTCACCTTCCTCGTGCATAGCGGCAAGGTGTTCACCAATGTCTACGTCACCGAAAACATGGTGGGTCACAAGCTCGGTGAATTTGCCCCTACCCGTATTTTCAAGACTCACGGCGGACTGGGTAAGAAATAAAACTCCTTGGCTCCGACCTGATCCTCTTCACTCCATGAAAGGCACGCTCTCCAAACTGATTCTCGCTACCACCTTGGTGGTCGGGACGGGAGTGTCCGTGGCCGTGGGTCAGGAACAGGGCGAGCTGGCCCGACTCAAGACGGAGAACGCACGCCTGAGGATCCAGAATGCAAGCCTGCAGGAGAGTCTGGTGGAAGCAAACCTTCGCGAGAAGGAATCCGCTGAAGCCCTTGCCAGAATCAAGGTGCGTCTGCAGGCCTTGGGCAAGGATCTCCTCGACGACCAGGGGGAGCGGACGGTGGAAGCGTGGCAGAATGTTGCGGTTCTCGATCGTCGTCTACGGGGCATGGAGGAGGCCGCCATCCGGCTTTCTGCGGCCGTGCAATCCTATCTGAAAACCGCGATCACGGCGGATCCCGAGGCCCGGGCTCAGGTGGAGGCTCACCTGCGGGCGCTCGAGGTCGAGCTAGGGCTGCGGACCAAGCCTGAGCAGAATATCGAACGCGGTAATCTCCAGCACGCCCTTGTGAAGAGCATCGACGAAAAGAGCGGTCTCGTTGTCCTCAATGTGGGTGCGAGGAAAAATGCCCGGATCGGGATGATCTTTAACATCATGCGTGGCGACCAGCTTGTTGCCGAGGCCATGGTGGCTGACGTGCGCCCCGACATATGCGGGGTGTTCGTGCAACGACTCGAAAACGACAGTAACCCGGTGCGTTTTAACGACACCGCCTTTCTCAAGAAGAATTAACAAGAAGCTTTCCCTCACATCATGGAAGTTCGCTCCGTATACAAGTATGCCAGAATCTCGCCCAAGAAGGCGCGGGATGTGGCGCGTGAGATCCAGGGCCTGCCGGTGTCAGATGCCATTGACACCCTCAACTTTACACCCAAGAAAGCGGCTTTCCTGATCGGGAAGACTCTGAAGAGTGCAGTGGCCAATGCCGAAAATAATCACGATCTTGCGGCTGATAGCCTGCA
>CAWWCX010000001.1:0-33218 GCA_963935445.1 uncultured Roseibacillus sp. | reverse complement strand
ACTGCCGAGGATTTCCTGTTCTCCTTCCGGCGTATCCTCAGCCCGTCACTGGCCTCGGATTACTCTTTCATGCTCTATTATATCAGGGATGCGGAACCCTACCACAAGTCGCAGCGCTCCTACCTCACCTGCCGCAAGGATGAATCCTTCCCGGTGGAATGGGAGACCCTGAAAAAAGTCGACTTCGGTCCGAATGAAAAAGGAGACACGGAATTCAACCAAAAGGGACTCGATCACCTCAAGGCGGAACAGATCAGGAAACTGCAGTCAAAACCGGAGCTCTTCGAATGGCCGGATGAAGTGAGCCCCGAGGTGCGTGAAATCCTGATTCAAAAAAATCTCGAATTCGCAGAAAGCGGAAAGGATCTCTGGGAGCTGATTGATTTTGGAGCCACCGCCCCCGATCCCCACACCCTGAAGGTGAAGCTCAACTCCCCGATCGCTTTCCTCCCCGAGATCACCAAGCACTACACCTGGTATCCGGTCCCCAAGCACAGCATTCTCGAACACGGCAGGATCGGAGATCGCTTCACCGACTGGACCAAACCCCAGAATATCGTGAGCAACGGGGCCTTTATTCTTACCTCCTGGAAGTTCAATGACCATATCCAGGTTGAACGGAATCCCCGCTACTGGGACAGCGCCAACGTTGGCATCAACGGTATCCGTTACCTGCCCATCTCAAACCTCTACACCGAGGACCGGATGTACTTCGACGGTCAGATGCACATCACCTACACCCTGGCCCCGGAGTTGATTGAATATGCGCGGGAGCGCTATCCGGACCAGGTCCGTAACGAACTTTACCTCGGCACCTACTTTATCAGGTCCAATGTCACCCGGGAGCCCTTTACCGACCCGCGGGTCCGCATCGCCTTCTCAAAGGCGGTTGACCAGCAGTCCCTGATCACCAACGTCCTCAAAGGAGGCCAGAAACCAGCCGGAGGCCTGGTTCCACCTTTTGGAGAATACCGCCCTGCCAAGACTGTCGGGTTCGACCCGGAAGAAGCCCGCCGCTTGCTTGCCGAGGCCGGTTACCCCGGCGGGCAGGGCATGCCCGAAATTGAGTTTCTCACCACCGACAAGGAAACCTCCAAGGCCATGGCCGAGGCTCTGCAGGCGATGTGGAAGGACAACCTCGGGGTCAGCATCAGGATCAGGCAAATGGAATGGACCTCCTACATCACCACCATGTTCGAAAAGGATTACGGCCTCGCTGCCGGGGGCTGGATCGGTGATTACCTTGATCCCCTGACGTTTCTGGACATGTGGATGAAAGACGGTGGAAACAACCGGACCGGCTGGCATAATGAAGACTTCGAAGCGCTTTTGAAAAAGGCCGGCAACACGGGAGACCCGCAGGCCCGCTACCGGATCCTGGAGGAGGCCGAGGCCCTGTTCCTCTCCGAGAGCCCCATCCTTCCCCTCTACTGGTATACGCGGAACTATCTCATTCACCCCGACGTCAAGGGTTGGGACCCTCTGATCCTCGACAACCACCCTTACAAGTTCCTCCGCCTCGAGCGTAGCGCGGGCAACTAACAGACCCCCTTTGCAGATGCTTCGTTTTATTGCCAGCCGACTGTTGCAGGGCCTGTTTGTGCTCTTCGCCCTCTACACGATTACATTCTTTCTGGCCAAGGCCATGCCGGGAGAGCCCTTTACCACGGAGAAGAATCTTTCCGAGGAGTCCAAGGCCTACCAGCGAGCCCTCTACGGCCTCGATAAACCGCTTCTTCAGCAATATCTCATCTACCCGAAAAATATCATCACCGAGGGTTCACTGGCGGTCTCCACCAGCAAGGGGCGACCGGTCAAGGATATCATCTCCCAGTCTTTCAAGGTGTCCGTGATCCTTGGCCTGAGCGCTCTCGGTATCGCCATCTGCATAGGCGTTCCAATCGGCGTCATCTCCGCTGTACGCAAAAACAGCTGGGTGGACTGGGGCTCCATGAGCGTGGCGATGATCGGGATCTGTGTCCCGGCATTTACCATTGGCCCCCTGCTGCAAATCTCGATTGCCGCCAATCTTCCCGGCATCAAGGTGGCCGGCTGGGGCAACCCGCAGGACATCCTGCTTCCAGCCATCACCCTGGGACTGGCCACGGCAGCCTACCTCGCCCGCCTGACCCGCGGAGGCATGCTCGAGATCCTGTCCCAGGACTACGTCCGCACGGCGCACGCAAAGGGAATTCCTGTCAGCAAGGTGATCATCCGCCATGCCCTGCGCGGGGGAATCCTGCCCTCTGTTGCCTTTATCGGGCCTGCTTTCGCAGCACTGATCAGTGGATCATTCATCGTCGAAACCATCTTTCAGGTTCCCGGCATGGGGCAGCATTTTGTCAATGCCGTCATCTCACGAGACGAGTTCCTCCTGCTGGGCGTGGCGCTCTTCTTTGGATTCTTGATTGTGGTCATGAATCTTGCCGCTGACCTGCTGACCGGCATGCTGGACCCGCGCGTGCGTATTACCGGAGACTCTTCCAAATAAATAATGACCCCCGACAACCAGGGCGCTGACAGCGCAGACAGCCAAACCGGGAACGCGCCGCTACCGGCGGAGCGCGGTTCGTCACTATGGCGGGATGCCTGGGTTCGCATGGGAAAGAACAAGGTGGCCGTCGCGAGCCTGGTCGTCTTCATCGTCACCTGTCTGCTCTGCTTCGTTTTTGCATGGTTCTGCAAGGACCCGATCCAGCAGGATTTGACCAACAAGTTCGCCTCTCCCTCCGCGCAACATTGGTTCGGAACCGATGCGATGGGACGAGACCTGTTTTCCCGGATTCTCTACGGTGGCCAGGTATCCATCCTTGTCGGCCTCGTTGCCACCTTTGTGGCTGTGACCATTGGCGTCACCTACGGAGCCATTTCCGGCTTCTACGGGGGCCGGGTTGACGCCCTCATGATGCGGGCGGTTGATACCCTGCTATCCATTCCTTTCCTGATGGTTGTAATCGTTCTTCAGGCTGTCCTTGCGGAGTTTTCCTCGAGCACTTCGAAATGGATTGTTGAAACCTGGAACTGGAACAAGGAATTCACCAACAGGGCCACCAATGTCCTGCCGCTCTTCTTCGCGCTTGGCCTCTTCGGCTGGCTTACCCTTGCCCGTATTGTCCGCGCCCAGGTACTCAGTCTCAAGGAGCGGGAGTTTGTCGAGGCCGCCACCTCGCTTGGCCTGTCCAGGCTCCGGGTCCTCTTCCGTCACATCATTCCAAACACCCTCGGGCCAACCGTGGTCTATGCGACCCTCACCGTGCCAGGCTTCATCATGTATGAGGCAACCCTTTCCTATCTGGGACTCGGGGTGGAATCACCCAACAGTTCCTGGGGCATTCTGATCAAAGAGGGCGCCAACTACCTGGAGACCAATCCCCAGTTGCTTATCCTGCCAGGCCTGTTCTTCACCCTGACCCTCTTCGCCCTGAACTTCCTCGGCGATGGACTGCGGGATGCCCTCGATCCGAAGGCAGCCAAGGACTGAACCGCCTCGCCGGACATCAAGAACAGGAATCAGGGCGGCCCGTCGCTTGATCCTCGCCGGCTCGCTCCCTTCGCCGCTCCCTCTCATGAGCTGGACCGTTCCCCGAGGCTGATGGGGCCAGACATCCACCCGCCCGTCCTCCTGAGGAGCCTCCGTCCCGCGCCGGGACCGCGACCTCCTCTCAGAGCAGACCACTGTCCCGGAACGAAAAGTAGCCTTCGTTACGTTCCGATGCCTTTCCGATAATGAGGTGATCAAGAAACTCCACCTGCAGGAGTGACGCTGCCGCCGCCACACGCCGGGTCAGTTCGCGGTCAGCCCTGCTCGGCGACGGGTCTCCCGAGGGGTGATTATGCACGAGAAGAAAGCCATAAGCCCGGTGCAGGATGACAGGGTGCAGAATGTCCCTGGGATGAGCAACCGTCGCATTGAGATTACCCTCCGAGAGCGTGAGGAAGCGAGTCGCCTGCAGGCGGGTATCAAGAAGTGCCACGCGAAGGGTTTCATGGGCGAGATGCCGCAGCTGTGGTCCGAACACCTCCAAGGCGGCCCGGGGACAATCAAGCTGGCGAAGGGGCGCCTTTTCCCGCGCGACCCGGGCCCCCAGCTCAAACGCGGCCGCGAGCTGGGCAGCCTTGGCCTGGCCGAGGCCATGCTCCTGGGTCAGTTGCGCGATATCGAGCGCACCGAGTGCGGCCAGTCCTCCATGAGTCGCCAGCAGGCGCTGCCCGACCGCAATCGCGCTCTCTCCCTTCACGCCCACCCGCAGGAAGATGGCGAGGAGCTCCGCATCCGTCAGGGACCCGGCCCCCTCGCTGATCATCTTTTCCCGCGGACGTTTCTGTTCGGGCAAGTCCCGGATGAGCATTCCTCTAATTCAGAGCAGGATTGTTCCTTTGAACACTCTTTTCTCCCCTTTCCACTAACCCAAAAAAGGGACCGCGTCCGCGATCCCTGTTCGGCTTGGGCGGACAACCGGTTACCGGGGCCCTCTAACCACCCGCTGGCAGGGTATCGGGAGCTGCGGCAGCACCCCCTTCAACGTCTTCTGCCCCGCCGGCGACTTCTTCAACCGCTGCGGCGGCTTTCGAGTTCCGGTCGTAGGCCGCGCTGCTCTGCTCCTCCGACCATGAGGTGAAGGCACCCTTGCTGACCACCTGCATGATTCCGACCATGTCCCCGTGCTGCTCCCCGCACAGCTGGGCACACACCACGCTGGTCTCCAGCTCCTTCAAGGGACGGAACCACATCGGAATGTCCGTTCCCGGGATGGCATCCTGCTGGATCCGCATCGGCACGATCGCGTAACCGTGAATCACGTCTGTGGAGGTCACCTGCAGGATGCAGGGCTCTCCGACCGGAATCTTGAGGATGGGTGAGACAAAGTCATCCCAGCCATTGGGATCCTCCGGGTCGATGCATGCATCCCCCGGCTTCTGGACGAGATGCCGGTCGATCCGGCCGAACTTTCCATCCGCCCCCGGGTAATGGTAGCTCCACGCGAACTGATAGCCGATCACCCTGACACGGACAGGGTCCTGGGCCTGGATGTCTTCAAATCGATCGGTCCGCTCCGCCCAGAGCGGGAAAGCGAAACCAAGAAGCAGCACTCCCTCGAAGATTGCTACCCCGATCTCAAGGTGGGTTGTCACGTGGTTCCGCACTCCATGGTAGGACGCCTTCGCCTGACGCCGCTGCCAGAATCTCCAGCAGGCAAACAGGAAGAAGGAGGTCCAGCCCACGAAGAGTGCGATCATGAACCAGTGCACGATCTCGATCATGTGGTCCACACTGCCTCCATGTTCCGCGTAGTTCTCCGGCATGCCCATGTAGTCGAGGAGAGTGGAGGAGAAGAGGAGGTCCATGACTGATTCGTGATTAAAGGAGTGAGAGGAAATCGGGGGCCGTTCTTAATCAGCGTACTTGGGATCGAGTGCTTCCCGCTCACGGCGCACGATCCGGATCATGCAGACGCCCGTAGCCCCCAGGACAGGAACAATCATCGCCAGCATGAAGAGGATGGACCAGCCGGCGGCATCACCTCCGCCTTCCTTGAAAGCGTTCGCGCAGGTCGTGCAGGCTAGCTGGATGGACTCAACATTCATGATCAGGATTCCGGTTACTTGCTAGAGGATGAGTTTTCTCGCCTTGCGGTAGAAATAGATTCCGTAGACTGGGAAGAGGATCGCCCCGGCACACCCGGTCACCATCAGGATTGTCCTCACTACCCCCCCGCTGGCTGGCGCCAGAAAGATCGCCCATCCCGCCAGAAAGAGACTGAGGATGGTCGTTACGGTAATAAATACGATGTGAAATCCACGAAGGGACATGTCTTGGAGCTGGTTACTGGTTTACTGTTTCCGGCGGGTTGTAAAAGCCGTCCCCTTCCACGGGGCTGCCATACTCAATGGGGTCGATGAAGGACCATCCCGTCAGGACCACCAGACAGAGGCCCATCAGGACCCCAAGCACAATCAGACCGTAAATAGTCCGCTTCTCGTGATTGAGGTGCATGAAAATCGCACCCACGAGGGTCGCCTTTACGCTGGCGATCAGGAGGCCGATGACGGCGTCGATTCCGTCGAAGCCATGCTCGCCAAAGTCAAGCCAGGGAACGGTCGCCACCGCCACCGTCACGACGGTGAAGATGAATAGAATAAGCCCGATCAGGAGATACTTCTTCTGGGCGTTCTTGATGTCTTCAGGTGTATCAGCCATGGCCGGTCGGATCAGAAGCAATTACATGAGATATAGGATCGGAAAGAGAAAGATCCAGACGAGATCGACGAAGTGCCAGAAGAGTCCTCCAACCTCCACCCGGTTGGCGAGCCACTCAGGATTGCGTCGGTAAAGCCCCTTGCTGCAGAACAGGTAATAGGCGAGCACGATTGCCCCACCAATCACGTGAAGCCCGTGAAGGCCCGTGAGAGTGAAGTAGATTGCGTAGTAGGTGTTCCACTTCGGAGTGAACATGGACTGCAAGGACACCTTCTCATGGGGAATCTCCAGCTCGGGAAAGGCATGCAGTTTGTGGATCTCCTCGTCCTTGTGATTGGGGCCGGCAAATCCATGGTAGAACTTGGGCCGCAGGTCGTCGAAGGCGGCATCGCCGGGAACAGCCCGCTGGTCATCATTTTCTGCCCGCGCGTATTGAACGAGGTCCTGCCAGCCCATTCGATAGCGCTCAGTCTCGGTAGGCACACGCTTGGGATTACCTTCCTCATCCGTGCCATACTTGTCCTTCAGTCGCTCTTCCAGGTGAGCAATCCTCTTCTTGTGGAGTTTCCAGAGCTTCTTGTAGGTGCCTGCGTGCTTGTTCTCGTCCGAGAAGATCCAGCTGCCCTCGATCACATCAAGCGGCTTCTTGTTCGCTTCCTCGGCCTTCTGGGCCATCCAGCGGAAATCGACCGCATCAACCGAGAGCGCCAGCGGACTCTCCAGCAGACCCGGAGCTACCTCCGCCCGGCCGTCCGTTCCGGCATTAAGGGCCGTGTCGTCCTTTAACTCCGCCTTCCCGTCGGACTCCTTGACGGGCCGCTTCACCCATCCACGCTTGATCACCAGCGGCTGCGGTGGATCCATGCGGAAAGACAGGGTCGACACAATGGAAACGACTTTGCTCCCCGAGGTGACCTTACCGGCCTCATCGAGCTGTTCGTCCAACTGGCTGGCGGAGTCGATCTGGGCATCAGGGGCCTGCTCCCAGTATTTGTCATCCGGCCGTTCTTCCTTCACCCTTTTCCAGTTATCCCGAAGGATGGCTGTGCGGGTTTCGGAGTTGTGTGCCCGGCCTGCGAGGTAGACCTCGCGCGCTTCCTTGAGCAACGAGTAGCTGAGCGGGGTCCCGGCCGGTATGAAGAGCGAATTGCTGCCCAGCTTGCGGGGCATCTTCTCCGCAGCGGCATATTCCTTGATGATCTCGGCCTCTTCCCGGCCACGCTCGTCATTCGACTTCGGCTTCTCTTCGCTTCCCGAATAATCCTCGATGTCTCCGTATATGAAGACGTCCTTTCCGGTCACGAAACTCGACTGCCGCTTCTCCGCCTGCGCGACGAGATCGTTCACCCAGTTGCGGTGGGCCCGCGCCAGCGAGAACTCAACCGTATCTGGCTGAAAGAGAACCGTGTTGGCCTTGAAATAATCACCCGCCTGCCACTTCTGGTCATCGGGGAGGCCGGCAAAATCCTCGCCCTTTGCCTGGGCTGCGGCCTTCGCCTTCGCTTCGGCCTCCTTATTGAATGCCTCAGCGTCCTTCTTCGCAGCCTCCTTGGCCTTGTCCTTCTTCTGGAAGCGCTGCACCTCCCCGTTGGACATGATTGCACCGTAGTGGGTGTGGCCCTCCACGATGGTGAAGTCATCCATGCGTACGGCCTGGTGTCCCCACTTTGCCTTATACTCGATCCCCTTGAGGACCATGAACATTCCCGCACAGACAATGGTGAGGCCCATGAATATCTGGAACCGGCGCCATTGCCGCATCTTCAGGGAAGCCCACGCAAAGACCACCGTGACTGATGACCCGATGAGAACGAAGGTGTTGATGAGGCCGGGCACGATCGGCAGGGCGCGCTCGGGCCATGGGTAATCGGCATAAATCCGCAGGAACACGTAGCCCGAGAATAGGCCGCCAAAGAGCATCACTTCCGAGGCAAGGAAGAGCCAGATTCCAACCTTCGAATTGAAAAGGCCGGTATCCTTCCGAGCGGTGACTGTATAGGGAATCTCCATAGTGCAGGGAGTGGAAGATCGTTACGGGGCTGGCTCGGCTTCCGGTTCAGGATCCGGTTGCTCGGCTGGTTTCTCTCGCCTGGGTTCTTCCCACTGGGGAAAGAAGTCCCCCTCGTGGTCATCACGGCTGTATTCGTATGGACCACGGTAGGCCGCCACGTCGAAGGTGAAGTTCCCATGCGGCGGCGGGGTAGGAGTCGCCCACTCGAGAGTGGTCGCATCGTAGGGGTTGTCGTTCTTGATCTTTTCCCCGACGAACAGGCTGGACCAGAAATTGATGAAGAAGGGAATCTGGGACAGGGCGAGCAGGAACGCACCCCAGGTCATCACCGGATTGAGGTGAATCCATTCCGCCACGGTATTGCCAAAGATGTTCTCGCTTCCGGCTGCCTTGGCCAGGTAGGCGTCACCTCCGTTATACCACCGCCGGTGAAACCCGGCCATGCCCTGGATGAGCATCGGGAAGAAGAGAACGTTCATGAAAATCAGGGACGGCCAGAAATGGAGATGCCCGAGAGTCGTATTCATGTGCCGACCTGTGATCTTCGGATACCAGTGGTAGATGCCGGCAAAGAGACCGAAGAGCACCCCGGGGGCCACCACATAGTGGAAGTGCCCGATCACGTAATAGGTATCGTGCAGGTGCAGGTCCACCAGGTTGAAAGCGAGGGGAAGGCCTGTCAGGCCCCCGATTCCGAACATGGGCAGGAACGCAACTGCCCACAACATCGGAACGTTGAATCGGATCGAGCCTCCCCAGAGAGACACGATCATGGATGTCAGCAGGATGACCGAGGGCACCGAAATCAACACCGTAGTGGTCTGGAACCATGTGGAAACAACCGGTCCCATCCCGGTAAGATACATGTGGTGGGCCCATACGATGAAGCTCAGGAAACCAAGGATCACGATCGACCAGACCATGGGCTTGTAGCCCCAGAGTGGCTTCCGTGTGTTTACCGGTATGATTTCCGCCACACAGGCGATCGCGGGCAGGAGGAGGACGTAGACCTCCGGGTGCCCAAGGAACCAGAAAAGATGCTGATAGAGCAGCGGGCTGCCTCCCCCGGACGCCTCCACGACACCTGAGCCGGAGGTGTAGAGTCCGCTGGGCATGAAGAAACTCGAACCGACCGTCCGGTCCATCAACTGCATCAGGGCGGCCACCTCGAGGGGCGGAAAGGCGAGGAGAAGGAGGAACCCGGTCACAAGCATGGCCCAGCAGAAGAAGGGCATTCGCATCCAGGTCATGCCCTTGGCACGCAGGTTGATGAGAGTAGTCAGGAAGTTGACCGCACCGAGGAGAGAGGATGTGATCAGGAAGACCATTCCGAGGAGCCATTGCGTCTGACCCGCCAGGAACTGGTTCACAATCTGCCCATCCGCGAAGTTGGCGAGGGGAGAGTAGTTCGTCCAACCGGACTTTGCCGCTCCGGACTCCATGAAGAAGCTCGCACACATGACGAGGCCACCTACGAGGTAGCACCAGTAACTGAGCATGTTCAGGCGCGGGAAAGCCATGTCGACCGTTCCAATCTGGAGTGGGGTGACAAAGTTCCCGAAGGCCGCGAATCCAAGAGGCACGATACCAAGGAAAACCATGATGGTTCCATGCATGGCACCGAACATGTTGTAGGTATCACCGGTAACCTTGCCATCGACCAGCCACCGGGCCTTCCATTCCTCGCTGAAAATCCAGTTCAGGTACCATGGGAGAGGCTCTTCGGGATAGGCAATGCTCCAGCGCATCACCATCATCAGGAAAAATCCGAACGCCAGGAAAAGCAGCGCGGTAATCCCATACTGGATACCAATCACCTTGTGATCGGTGGACCAGATATACTTCTTATAGAACGGGGGGTCGTGGTGATGGTCGTCGTGATGGTCGTCGTGACCATGACCGTGATCTGCTGCCGCTTCTGCACTCATCGTCGTTCAGGCTGGGGATTGTTACTCGGCTGGAGCGGGGGCTGACCCCTCCACGGGCTTGAGGGTTTCAAAGTCCACCGGCGTGCTTGGGTCGATGGGATCACCCTCGAGCACCTTGTCGTGGTTCGCGTTCAATTCGTCGGCACTCATGTGCGCTCCGGCACGGGCATTGGATATCTTGATGGCCTCCGCGGCCTGCTCGGGAGTCACCACGTCGCCCACCTCGTTTCCAAAGCTGTTGCGCACGTATGTCATGATCCCAGCGAGTTCATCCGCAGTAAGCGGCCCCTGCCCGTCCATGACGTCCGCCCCGTAGGTCTTGCCGTCAACCACGATCGGTCCCTTCACCCCGTTCAGGATGATCATTGCGAGACGCTCGGGGCTCCCCGTGACCCACTCGGAATTCGCAAGAGGAGGCCGGTTGCCTCCGTCCCCCGCTCCGCTGGAACCATGGCAGCCGCTGCACTTGGTATAGATATTCTTACCCCGCTTCATGAGGGCTTCCATGATGGGCCCGATCGTCGGCCCACTGTCGGCATCGCTGATATACTCCGGCCGCACGTAGCTGGTTGGATGGGGGTCGTAGTTGAACAGCTTACCCCCCGCACCCACTACCGCCCCTCCTACCAGGAGAACGATCGCGCTACCGAGGAAGACCCACAGGGACACCGGTTCCATCCCGGTTTCCTCAATACGTCTCTCCCTCGACTGGGCCGCTCCGGTGGCCAGCAGGGAGGCGTGCGCTTCCACCACGTTGGTGCTGTCCTCGAGGTCGGGACGCTGGTTTTCGGAATCCTTGGAATGGGCCATCGCTTCGTTGACTGGGGGGGTTACTCGGCCTTCTTCTTATCGCGGCTGTAATTGATACTGTAAGGCACCGCATCGTCCTTCTTCAGGGAAAGGAGGTAGCTGACCAGCGCCTTGGCATTTCCAGTGGGCAGGACTTCCATCCCCTCATTTTCCAACCCCGGAACGGCATCCGGGCTGCCCTGCCCTACGCGGGGCTGTTCCTTGAAAAGATGAGTCTGTCGCGGACACCCGAACTTGTTGTTCAAGGTTACCGTCTTGAGCGCTGAGTTGTAGAGATGCAGGTATAGCCAACCCTCCGGGCTGTCCGCCTTGGTGAGCGGGTGATCCAGATATTTCTGAACGCGTCCCGCAACGTTACTGAGATCCGGCCCGACACGCATGATCCCGACATGGGCAAACTCTTCCCCGACAAAGTCATACGGCGTCGTTTCCCGGGACGTGTTGATGCTGACACCGCTCTCATCCTGAACGCGGAAACCTGCCCAGTCCGGCCGACCCAGTTCCGACCCTGCAAAGCCCTTGCGAATCATCTGGGTATGGCAGACGTAGCACCCATTGGCTCCATATACCGCGGAACCGGTTGAAATCCTGCCCGAGCGACGGGGCACGTATACCTCATCGCGACCATCACTGTCCTGCTCGAAGTGCACCGGCTCGAGATCACGCATCTTTCCGTAGGGGACCACGATGATGAGAAACCATGGGACGGCGAAGCTCACCGCCAGCGCAGACATGAAGGCTTTGAAGGTCATGGTAGGGTTCAGGCTTCCGCGGTTTGGAGTTCATCGAGATCGCCATCCGGCCCGTGGGGCGAATCCTCGTGATGGTCACCCTTCAGGAGAGTCGGATGCTGACTGCGCCGACCGAGACGGGCCCACATCAGAAGGAGATGGAGGAGAAAGAAGAGACTACTGAAGATGATTAAACCCCAGGCCACGGTTGTTCCGACATTGTAAGCGTAATTTCGGGTGGCGGCATCAGACCAAGCGGAGTTGTAAGCCTCTTGGGCCGCTCCCTGGAAAAGCCCGCCCAGGATCGAGCAGACCACCACGGTTCCGATCCCGTAGAGACTGAGCCAGAAGTGCCACGAGATGAAACGACGCGACAACCACTCACGCCGGGTAATCCGCGGGACGATAAAATAGATCCCCCCGAAGGCGCACATGCTGAAGAAGCCATAAATGGCAAGCACCTCAAAGCCATACCCGGCGAGTGAAAACTGAGTCATCTTGAGGGATGCCGGAGTATTCAGGCCCAGCCCCATCACCCCGAGTATCACGAAGCTGACAATACCCCCGATGGTGAAGCGCAGCGATGGACTGGCGGCCACCTCGGCCTCGTGTCCACGCAATGTCAGGAGAATGTTCACTCCCACCGCGAGGGCCGGAATGAGAATGAGAACGGTCGCCGCCGCACCCAGATAGGGAAGAAACTGCGGGAGTGGACCGCCCGCCAGCTTCTGCATTCCAGCCCAGGGGCCAATGACCGCAAGGGCCCAGAATCCGAAAAGCGCCAGCGTGTAACTGTAAACAGGACGCCCCGTGACCTTGGGCGCAAGGTAGTAGGCCGTTCCAAGAGCCACCGGGGTGAAGAACAGGAAAATAAGCGCATACTTGAACCACGCATTCACGCCGGCGGCCATGACGGGGTGCCCGTTGAAAACAAAGACAAACAGGTGGGCGCTCAGGTAGATCCAGGGAAACCAGAAGAGTGCTGCGACCAGGTACCACTGCGCCACATAGGTCTTGCCCCCTTCACTGCAACGGAACTGGATGAAGGACCAGATTGTGATGAAAAAGTAACTCACCAGCAGCAAGGGCCAGACTGCCGCGGGAAACTCCATCCAGGGGCGTCCCGATCCATATCCTGCAAGAATTCCGAGCACCCCCACGCTCACCCCGAAATTCCAGAGGTGTCCGGCGGTAAGAATCACCCCGACCGAAGTGCACTCCTTGCGGGAGAGGCGCGCCATGAGCCAGATGATGAGTCCGAAGGCCGCCTGGCAACCCCAGCCGTAGATCAGGACCGTGAGGTGGGCCGGGTACACCCGCCCATAGTTCAGAAAGCCCAGGTTCGCGAGGAAGGTCGAATCGTGCGACTTGAATGAGGAAATGAATCCGAGCAGGACCGCCACTGCCAGCCACGCCGCCCCGCTGGTAAAGAAGAACATCACGGGGTGCCGCAGCGAGCGGTCAATTCTTGCCCGCAGCTCAAGATCCTTTTGCAACGCCGTATCGCTGTCAGTGTCTGTGACCATTGGTGAGCGTCCGTTGATTTATTTTGGCGGAATGAGATCGGCCGGGCTCAACATGGGCTTGCCCTTCTCCCCTTCCATGGCTTTCACCTGCTCCGCGGTGACCGGCGAGGCCTTGTTCCCAAAGCTGTTTCGAATATAAGTGAGCACGGCCGCAACCGACTCGTCGTCGAGAGGAAGGGGAGCCATTGGGGCAACCGGGGTGTAGGACTTGCCGTTCACCTCGATCGTCCCGTTCAAGCCGCGGAACTGGATGGCGATCAAATTGGCCACCGGGCCCACGACCCACTCCGAGTCTGCGAGCGGCGGTCCCGTCTTGTTGATGTGATACATCCCCTCTCCGTTGGGTCCGTGGCAAGCTGAGCAGACCGCGTAGAGAGCCTGCCCCTTGGCCATCACGGCCGGGTCGATGGGCGCGTCGGCGGCCACTTCCGGGAATCCTGCCGGAACCTTCACTCCCGTTCCGCCGGACGCCTTGCCGAGCTGGGTGGCAGAACCCGGCAGAATGAACTCGGGCTTTTCCACCGCCACGGGAGCACTCTCGAGATAAACGGCACCCACCCGTTCGAAGCTCTTGTCCGCCAACTCCCTGGCTCCTGAGTGAGTCTTATCGACCTCTTCCCTGATTGTTTCACGGCGCTCGGAGTTCACCTCGTCGTAGCCGTTTTTGACAGGCTTGTTGAAACCGATCATACCCAGGACCAGACCCACCAGCCCGAAAGCGGCAAAAAGAACCAGCCCGACCCAGAAGGTGGAGAATCGCTTGAGAGGATTGTCGTTCGCCGAGTCCATCAGTTATGCACGTTGGCTGATTCGAGAATACGCGGGTCGCGGTGCGGATAGAGAGCGGCCGACCCGAGGTTGCGCAGGAGGACGAACAGGAAAAAGGCCCCCACCGTCACAAAGGCGAGGATATCTCCCACGAGCGAACCATTGAGCCAGAGGACCCACTTCTCCGGGTCATCGGGATTGAGGATCTTGCTCACGGAAGGCCCGCGTTCGGGGATGATCATGTGATAGACATCGATCATGTGCATGAAGAGGAGGTAGCCGGCGACAATGATCATATAGCCGTTCCGACGCTTGAGATCCTGTCGGATGAGGAGAAGGAAAGGTGCGGCAAAGTGTCCAAAGACCAAAAGGATACTCACGTAGTTCCACCCGCCGGTGTTACGAAGGACAAAGTAGCGGGTCTCTTCCGTGATGTTGGCATACCAGTAGAGGAAATACTGGTCGAAGGATATATAGGCCCAGAACACCGTGAACGCAAAGGCCAGTTTGCCCATCAGGTGGTCATGCTCGGGACCGACCACGTTCTTCAGGTAGCCCATGCGGCGGAGGGCGATCGTAACGAGGATGATAACCGCCATCGCGTTGAGAGCACTCCCCGCGAACACGTAGACCCCCCACATCGTGGAGAACCACTTGTAGTCGAGTCCCTTGACGAGATCGATGGCAAGGAAGGTGAGCACAACCGCGAACACGGGAACCCCCCAGCAGGAGTGAAAGCGTGCGCGGTAAAGACGGCTCACACCCGGTTCCGGGTCCATGTCCTGGTCGACGGACAGCTTGCGCAAAAAGTGAATTACAAACCCCAGAAGCGCGAAATAAGCGATCACCCGGAAGTACCAGAAGCTGATGTTGAGATACCAGTACTTGCTGGAGAGCAGGTGATCGGTGTGTTCTCCATGATGCAGGCCATCGGCAGCCGACTTTCCGATTCCGCCCCCGGCCATCCGGTGTTTCTCCATCCATTCGTAGAGGAATTCCTGAACCTGCGGCAGAAGGAGCGGGATAACGGGGATGATCATCCAGGGAAAGACGTATCCGACGTTCTCCATCACCCGTCGCACTGAGACTCCCCAGCCGGAATTGGAGACATTGTGAAGCAGGGTCCAGAAGCAGCCACCCAGAGCAAGGGTGGCGAAGAAGAAAAAGGCATAAAGCCAGGAGAAGCTGTAGGATCCCTGGATCCCCCGCCCGAAAGCCCCGAGGAGCAACAGGATACTCAGGATGAACCCGACACCAAAGATGCCCAGGGACACCACCTTGATGCGGCTCAGCTTGTCGGCTTCCAGCTTTTCGCCGTCGACCGGGATATCTGCTGATGTGACCAGTTCGTGTGCCATGCCGGAAATCAGTTAGTGGCCCCTCCTGCCGGGTTGTCGTTCGCCGAGGCGACTGGTTCCAGGGCTTCAGGCTCCTCTGGCACCGTTTTCGCGGTGTTTTCTTCGGTCGGGGTGTCTCCGTCCGGCTCAGGAGCAGCCGACGGCTTCTTCGAATCCTGCAGGGCCCGGACGTAGGCCACGATGGCCCAGCGATCCCGCACCGGAATACTCGCACCGTATCCGCTCATCAACCCCTTCCCCTGGGCAATGACATGATACAGCATCCCATCGGGATACTGGTCGCTGCCGAAGCGGGGGTCGTGCAGGTTAGCGATCTTGGCAGCCATGTATCGGCTGACCGTGCCTGTCCCGTCTCCCACCTCGCCGTGGCAGATCGCACAGAAAATCGAGTAACGGTCCTGCCCACGCCGCAGCAGTGCCTGCATCTCCCCGGCGGCCCCGTCCCCAATCAAACCAAGCTCCTCCAGTGGCAGGCCTCTCGCAAAATAGTCGTTGATCGCACCGGTGAAATAGTGCCCCGTCCTGCCTTCTCCGAATTCCACCGGAAAGACGCCGTCGTCACTGGCATGCGGCACCGTCCCGCTCACCGGAAGGCGCGCTCCCATGCCATCGTGGAAGAAATCACTCGGCTTCTGCCCCTTGACAAAATCCATGCGGTCCATGTCCGGGAAGATTTCGATCGGCGTGTTGGTCGTCTTGTCACCACGAAACCCGAAGATTCCGATCGTCAGGACGATTGCTCCGATAAAGGCGAGGAAGAAGTACTTCATGGTGTCAGCGTCAACTTACTTTCCGTCGTCCTCGACCAGTTCAATATTATCGCCCCCGATTTCATCGAGGAACCCCTTCGTTCCTTCCGCCGAGAACTTGGGATCCCGCGCTTCAATCGCGATGAAGAATCCATCGTCGGTTACCCGGTGAAACTGCCGGCTTGCAAAGAGCGGATGGTTCCAGCGTGGAAGCTGGCAGAGGCCCAGACAGGCAAAGAGAGTCGTAAATCCGGAGAAGAGCACGGTGAGCTCGAACATGATCGGGAAGAATGCCGGCACCGTAAAGATGTTGGCCGGCTTGCCCTGAACCACCGTGGGGTAGATTCCCACCTGTGTCACGTATGCCAGGATGAAGGCGGTGATGAGCCCGGTAACACCGCCGAAGAATACGAAGTAAGGCAGGATTGAGCGCTTCAGGCCCATGGCGGAGTCGAGTCCATGCACCGGGTAGGGCGTGTAGCAATCCCACTTCCGGAATCCGGCATCACGCACCTTCTGGGCCGCCTTGTAGAGGGCGGAGGCGCTTTCAAACTCGGCCAGGTAGCCGTAAACGCGTTTGACAGATGTGCTCATCAGACTTCGGCAGTTCCTTTCTCAAGTTCGTGCTGGTAGGAGGCTTCCACAACCGTGCCCTCGTCGGGGTGCGCCTTCTTGTCGTCGAAGTGTACATCGCTTTCCTCCTTGGCCCACTTGACCTCCGCGATGTTGATACAGGGCAGAAAACGCAGGAAGAGAAGGAACAGCGCGGTGAACAGGCCGATCGTTCCCAGGAACAGGCCAATATCCACCCAGCTTGCGTTGTAGTATTTCCAGTTCGCGGGCATGAAGTCACGCGCGAGGGTGGTCACGATAATCACAAAGCGCTCGAACCACATCCCGGCGTTCACACACATCGACACTCCCATGACGACCCAGAGGTTCTCACGACACCACTTGAACCAGAAGAGCTGGGGTGAAAGCACGTTACAGCTCATCATCGCCACGTAGGCCCACCAGTAGGGACCGGTGATCCGGTAGGTGAAGGCCGCCATCTCGTATTTGGCCCCCGAGTAGAAGGCCACGAAAAGCTCCATCAGGTAGGCATAGCCGACGATCGAACCCGTCAGGAGGATGATCTTGGCCATGTTGTCGATGTGCTTCATCGTGATCATGTCGTCCAACCCGTAGAAGAAACGGGCCGGGATCATGATCGTGAGCACCATCGCGAACCCTCCGAAGATGGCTCCCGCCACGAAGTAGGGCGGGAAAATCGTGGTGTGCCACCCGGGCACGATGGAGGTTGCGAAGTCAAAGCTCACCACCGAGTGCACCGAAAGGACGAGCGGGGTCGAGAGCGCCGCGAGGAGAAGGTAGGCCATCTCGTAGTGGCTCCAATGCCGGTTACTACCGCGCCACCCAAGGGAGAATAACCCGTAAAGGGCCTTCTTCACCCCGCGCTTGCAACGGTCCCGGATGGTTGCCAGGTCGGGCACCATCCCGAGGAACCAGAACACGAGTGAGATCGAGAAGTAGGTCGAGACCGCGAAGACGTCCCAGAGGAGCGGCGACTTGAAGTTCTGCCAGATCGCATTCGCGTTCGGAATGGGCGCGAGATACCAGGCCATCCAGACCCTTCCCACGTGGAAGGCCGGGAAGATTCCGGCACAGATCACCGCGAAGATCGTCATCGCCTCGGCCGCCCGGTTGATCGATGTCCGCCAGTTCTGGCGGGTCAGGAAGAGGATCGCGGAAATGAGGGTTCCGGCGTGGCCAATTCCAATCCAGAACACGAAGTTTACGATCGGCCACCCCCACATCACGCGGTTCGTATTGCCCCAGACTCCCACCCCGGTTGTCACCAGGTAGATCAGCCCTCCGCCCACGCCCACGATCGCCATGATGACGGTCGGAATGAAGAGGGCCCACCAGATCCGGGGCTGCCTGTTCTCAATCACCCCGCAGACGCGCTCGGTAATCCAGTGGTAGGACCGCTTGTTGAGAACAAGCTTCTCACGCTCCAGCACCGGGAGCTTCACTTCCCGGGGCGCGGACGCCTCACTTGCAGTCTTGGTGGCGGTATCTGCCATGAAGAATTTCCGGGTTCGTGATTAAGCGGTGTGAATGGTGGCCAGCCCACGGTATTCCGCATCCGGCATGTCCGGGTTGGGGTTCTTCACGCGAGCCAGATAGCTGGTCCGCGGGGCCGTCCCGATATACTGCAGAACGTCGTAGTTTCGCGGGTTGTGAATGACCTCGACAAAGCCCTTGTCGTTCTTCTTCTCACCCTTGTACTTCGCCCTCCAGACCTTGGCCTCCTCCTTGTCGAGCAGGTTACCAAAGCTGATGGCGTTCGCGTCGCAGGCATCCTGACAGGCGACCTTGACGGAATCCGGCTTGATCCGCAGATCCTCCGCACTGACAGCTACCTCGGTCGACTTCGCCCCGGAGCGGAGAGTCTTGTCGCGCCCGATCTGTTTCTGCTTGATCTTGGCGCTCTCCAGACGCTGCACACAATAGGTGCACTTCTCCATCACTCCGCGCATGCGTACCGAGACATTCGGGTTACGCTGAAGATGGGGTGCGGTACCTCGCTGTGTCTCACCAGCTGGCCCCTTGTAGAGGTTGTGCGCAACCAGAGGGTTGTACTTGTTGTAATCGAAATAGTTGAACCGCCGCGCCTTGTAGGGACAGTTGTTGGCACAGTAGCGGGTCCCGATGCACCGGTTGTAGGCCATCGAGTTAAGCCCTTCCTCGGTATGCACGGTGGCATTGACCGGGCACACAGTTTCGCAGGGCGCATTCTCACACTGCACACAGGAAACCGGCTGGGGCACCATCTCCGGGTTCTCCTTCACCCAGTCGGGGACGGGCACCTTCTTGCCTCCCTCCTTCTTGATGTAACCCTTCTCGTCGTGCTCGTAGACAGGCGTGGCGAAGTAACGGTCCATCCGCACCCAGTGCATCTCTCGTCCCATCGCAACCTGCTGCTTACCTACGATCGGGATGTTGTTCTCTGCCTGACAGGCAACCAGGCAGGCGTTGCAGCCGGTGCATGTGTTGAGGTCAATGGCCATTCCCCACTGGTGGATCTTATCACTGATGAGATCCTCCTGCTTGTCCTTGTCCCCCTCCCACGTGGTGGAACCACGTCGCTTGTAGAGGGAGATGTTTTCCGGGGCATGCGAGTCCACCGGCCCCTGTTCGCGGACCTTGGCGACTTGCTTCTCAAAAGGGAGCGTCTTCCCGTGGTAGCCTACCTCGCCGGTTGAGATCTCACGTGCTAGGGCACGGCCATTCATGGCGTTGTGCTCCTGGACGAGCGCAACCGCGTACCTTTCTCCGGTCCTCGCCACATCGGCTGCCACTCCGCTGAAGGAGGCGTCGCTTCGCAGCTGGTTGGCATTGAACCCCGTATTGACGCCTACCAGTCCAACCACCGCATGGGGATCATCTTCACTTGCCGGCTCCACCCCATCCCGCTTGTCCGATGCGCCCTGACCGTAACCCAGGGCAATCGAAATGCAGTCGTCAGCATGACCAAAGGCCACCAGAACTGGAATTTCCATCCGCCCCGCCGCGGTCTTGATCCGCACCATCGGAGCAGCGGCGTTCTGCCCCTCGTCAATCAGCGGCTTGGGCGCATTCTTCACCTTGCCAAGCAGCGGGACATCCGTCTCCGGCTCCAGTTCCTGGACCGCATCATAGACCCCGAGCGACTTGGCGGTCTTCGGGGAGACCAACGCGGCATTATCCCAGGAGAGCTTGGAAATGGGATCGGGCGCTTCCTGCAACCAGCCATTGTCTATGTAACGGCCATCCCAGACGGAGGCGTCCGCCAGAAAGTTGAGCTCAATTCCATCTGACTTGCGTGCGGTAAGCATGGGCGCAGGATCGCCAACCTCCACACTGCTGTAGCTGCTGCTCTGCAGGTAGCCGTTCTTCAGGGCTTCCTTCCAGGCGGTGTCGCTCTCGTCGTTGGCATTGGAGGGAAGCGCGAAGGTCTTGCGCACTTCCGCAAGAGCCGGAGACGCTGCCCCCTCAGGTCCTTCTCCTGCAATGAGCTTTGGCGCAGGGATACTGTCCTCCGCATTACCGCTATCGACCTGGGACCAGTCCACCGCCCGCCAGGCGAGAAGCTGGGACAGGATCTCGATTTCCGAGAAGCCCCCGTAGAGCGGCAGGATCATGGGCTGCACCAGAGAATAGGTTCCGCCCGCTGTCCGGGTATCGCCCCAACTCTCCAGATAATGGGCCGCCGGCACGTGCCAATCGCTGGCCCGCGCCGTGGCGTCGGTCCGAAGCCCAAGATGGATGCTCACCTTCGCCCTGCTGAGGAGGCTTGCGAACTTGCCTCCCGGACGATCGTAAACCGGATTGGAAGGGCCAAGTAAGAGAACAGTCGTGTCAGAATCGACCTCGGCCTCGAGCTCCGCAATCGTTCCATATCCCTCGCGCCCAGTGGCGTAGGCCACCAGAGTCTCACCGTAGGCACCAAGTTTCTTGTTGATGGCAACGGCGATGCGCTGCACGTCCTCACTGTGACGGCTTCCGGTCAGGACTACGGCCTTTCCTTCGTGGGCCCTGAGATCCTCCACACAGCCCTCAATCCATTTATCGAAGTTCTCAGCGCTCCCCAGGAGGGCCGTCTTTTCCTCGGCCGAAATCCTGCCCGCTTCATAACCCCCAACCGTGATATCAAGCCCTGCCGCCACCTCCGCCGCGATCTTGGCGATCTGACTCGGTTTGGCCCGCAACCGGTGATCGGCCATGCCGCCGGTCAGGCTGTAGGCGGTTTCCACCGCGTACAAGCGGTTCATGACCTCGGGATCAATCTGCTGCCGGTAATCCCCGGCCCCACCTTGCCTTCTTTCCGAAAATTGCGCGTGACTCCCCATCGGGTCAACGCCCAGAAAATCACAATCGAGCGAAAGAATCCGGTCAGCCTTGGAAAAATCCACCACCACCTCGCTGCCGTCTCCGAACACTTCCGTGTGAACCTCCCGCCGGGCTTCTCCTCGAAGCGCTTCGTAGCTGTAAAATCGCGATCCCGGGTAGGCCGTTTCTATCTCGGACTTCAGCCGGTTACGGGTCGGACAATCGTCCTCTCCCACCAAAACGGCGAGCTTCCCGCCCTCCTGTGCAATCGAGGAGAATACCGCCTCAAACTCCTTCTGCGAGGCCTTCTGCCCGCCCTTGAGGAAGTCACGGGAGCGCTTGGGATCGTAGAGATTGAGAACGGAAGCCTGCGTCAGGGCGTCCGTACCGCATCCCTCGCCGTGCCCACCGTTCGGCTCCAGTTTTGTCGGCCGCCCCTCGAAGGTGGTCACCACCAGGGGAACTGCCCCTTCCGCCCGAGGGCGAGAGGACGCGTAGTAGAGTGGCTTACCGGGAATGACCCACTCCGGTGCCTTCTTGTAGGGCACGATGTAGGACTCCGGACGACGACAGGACACGAGGGTCAACCCGCTCAACGCGGACGAGGCCCCCATGAGCTTCAGAAAGCTCCGACGGGAGGCCTGCTGGTCTTCCTCACTGAGATGACCGGACCCTTCCGGGAACTCACGGTTCAGCTGTTCCTGGAATGCAGGGCTCCGCTCGAGCTCCCCCACGCTCCGCCAGGAAGCGATACCCTCGTCCTCCACAGGAATCTCCGGATGATGCCAGATGCGTTTGCTCATGGTTTAGCGGTGGCAGGTCGAACAGCTCTCCTTGGCCTTGATGTTCCAGTGCCCCTTGAGAAAGAGGCCAAGCTCTTTCTGGGTCTTAAGTTCCTTTCCTGACTCCGGATCCTTGATCTTGTTCTCCGCCAGCCACTTTTCGGCGTCATAGTCGAGATTGAAGACTTCTTCCAGCGGCCTCAGGTGCTCCTCCGGGTTGCGGTGGCAGTCGAGACACCAGCCCATCGAGTGGGATTCAGCCTGATAGACCACCTCCATCTCGTTCACCTTGCCGTGACAGGACGCACAGGAAACTCCCCGGTTCACGTGCGCCGAGTGGTTGAAGAATACGTAATCGGGGTTCTTGTGGACCCGCACCCACTTGATGGGCTCGCCATCATACTCGGAGTATTCCGTGTCAAAGGCCCGTCGCAGCGGCTTGAGCTTCTCACTGTCCTTGCGCACGTGCTGGTGGCAGTTCCAGCAGGTGCTCGCGGACGGGATGTTGGCATGCCCGGAGTGCTCGACGAAGCTATGGCAATAGCGGCAATCCATCCCGAGCTGGTTCACATGCAGCTCGTGGTCATAGGGAATGGGCTGAGCGGGCTGGTATCCGACCCGTTGCGCCTTGGGCGTGGCGTAGTAGGAGAACGCAACTACCACCCCTGCCCCAGCTACCCCTAGGCACACCGCGATCTTAAGCGGCAAAACATTCGTCCAGCGCGGGAAAAAATTGGCCATCGGCTTAAGGTTGGGAAGACAGTTACACTTTGTGAAATTTTTCACAAGGAGATTGTGAAACTTTTCACAAGCGTGATTTATGGGTCACTCCGCAGGGGAAAATTGGAGCACCGCCGCAATAATAAGCTCCCTGATTTCAAGCAACACCAAACTGGTTCAAACACCACAAAAATGGGCCGCTCTGGAAGTGCCTTGTGAATAAGTCTGCCGATTTCCCTGCCCGCACAGCGCCGCGCCCCATCACCCCCTGTTTTCCGGGTTTCCGGCCCGCTGCCCCACGGGAAGTTCCTGCCGCGCATTCCCGCTTTGATTCAGGCATCCAAAGGCCCTGGCAGCTTCCTTCCCCAACGAAAAGCCCGCAGCCAAAGCCGCGGGCCTTCTGCCTGGGAATCATCCCGGCGCACCCTACTTCGAAGGCACGTCAAAGTCCCCAAGAGCATACTGCAAGCCTCCCAGGTAGATCTTCAGCACATCGGGATGCCAGTACATCGCGTCATTATGACCCAGCGAGCAATAGAAGACCCGTCCCTCGCCCCACTTGCGCACCCAAGCCACCCCATAATCGCGATCGGCCCGCTTGAGACGCTTCTTGTCACTTTTTTCAAGGTCAAGGCGCAGGAGCATCTGCACCTTGCTGGAGTCATAGGGGTCCCGCATCTGGTAGATTTCCTCTTTGAAGGCCATGCTTTCACCGTCGAGATGTGCGACGATGGGATGCTTCTCCTGACCTTTCTCCACCGCGATCGTGACATTGCTGCCCCCTCCCCAGGGGTGCCCGTCAAAGGCTCCGTTAATCATCTTGGAATATTCAGGGGTATGGCTTCCCCTCGGCTTGAGAGTGTCCGTCGCGGAGTGAAACCCGGCAAATCCCTTGCCGCTTTTTACGAAGTCCTGAAGGTTCTTCTGCAGCCGCTCGGAACGGGCCTGAGCATCTGGTTGACCCTTCTCCAGAAAGGGATCTCCGGTAGTGTTGAGGAACAGGATGGCATCGAACTCGTTGATCCTGTCACTCTCAAAGTTGCCGAGGTCATCGCTCAGGACCGCTTCATAGGCTCCGGTCTTCTCCCCCATCATCCTGACCGCAGTCAGTCCCGTCGGGATTGAGCCGTGGCGAAATCCACCGGTTCGGGAAAACACAAGGAGCTTGCGCTTCTTCTTGGGCTCAGCGAAGGCTTTCTCGGGCAGGCTGGGCGCGATCTTATCGGCATTCTTGCCCTCGGGCTTGCCATCTTTCTGGCCAATAGCCAGCGGAACCATGGCAGTCGCCAGAGCGATCGGCAGGATAATGGAGAGGTGGTTTTTCATCGTATTTGACCTGATAGTTGCCTAGCAAAGATAGAGCTCAGATCGAAGCGACGCAATCTTTCATTCGAGGCACCACGCCTCACAACTCATTGGTCACGAGTTGAATCCTCACTCGCTGCACCCCCCTCCGCACCTGCTGGAGTGCCCTTCGGCCGTCCGCATCACCCCCTGGCTGCAGGGGGCAGCCAGCATCCTCTCGCCATGGGAATAATCACTGCCGCGCACGCACTCACGTGCGTTGGCGACCGCGGCCCGGGCTAGAGATCCAACTTGGTCCAGGCCGCATTGTTACGGGAAGATTCCACGCAGGCCTTGATAAAGGCATTGCCGGCCACTCCGTCGTCTACTCCGGGATGGTCATAGCCCCCGGCAGGAGGCTCATTGCCCTCAATCTGGTCGCTGATGGCCCGGCCTGCGGCGAGGTAGATATTCGCAAAGGCCTCGATGAATCCCTCGGGATGTGCAAAGGGAGTCCGGGAGTTCGAGGAGGCCGCCTCCCCCAGGTAATCGTTGCCACGCCGGTAGGTTTTCCGGGGCGCATTGGCATACTTCACGATGAGTTCGTTGGGATCTTCCTGATGCCACTCGATGGAGGCCTTGGTTCCGTAGGCCCGGATATTGAGATTATTCTCGTCGCCGTTGGAAATCTGGGACGCGTAGATGATTCCCTTCACCCCGTCCGTAAAGCGCACAAGGCAGTTCCCGTCGTCGTCGAGTTCCCGCCCCGGAATAAAGGCAGACAACTCCGCCGCGAGTTCCTCCACCTCCACACCGCAGATGTAACGAACCAGGTTGTGCGCGTGCGTCCCGATATCCCCCATGCAGTTGGAAGCCCCCGCAATACCCGGGTCAGCCCGCCAGTTGGAGATCTTACCCTGCCCATCGCCTTCCACGTCGCCGACCGCGTAACCCTGCGGATACTCGGCCACCACCTTGAGCAGGCGGCCAAGCTCGCCATCCTGCACCATCCGGCGAGCCTCCTTGACCATCGGATATCCCGTATAGTTGTGCGTCAGGCAGAAGACCTTGCCGCTGGCATGAACGAGCTGCTGCAGGTCCTTGGCATCCTCGAGGTTACTGGAAAGCGGCTTGTCGCAAATCACATTGAATCCCGCTTCCAGGAAGGTTTTCGCTACCGGGACGTGCAGGTGGTTCTGCACCACGATGGTCACGAAATCGATCTTGTCCTCCCGGGCTGCCTCCTTCTCGGCCATCTCCTCGTAGGACCCATAGACACGGTCCGGATCGAGAAAGAAGTCCGCCCCGCTGAGCCTCGATTTTTCAGGATCGGACGAGAAGGCTCCCGCCACCAGTTCGATCTTACCATCCAGGTTGGCCGCCATGCGGTGCACTGCGCCGATGAACGCGCCGCGCCCACCGCCAACCATTCCCATGCGGAGTTTTCTGTTGAGTGCCATGTCTGTAAACTGTGAGAGATGAATTTGGATTGAGGACAGGCGCGGAACCCGTCGGAAAGTATTCAGAGGGCAACCGGTGCCCCCGAGCTCGCTGACTCGTACAGCGCATCAATGATCTTCATGAGCTTGAGAGCCTCATCTGGAGTATTCAGGGGTTCGGCCGTCCCCTCGATGGTCTCCACGAAGTTGGCCGCGGAGGCAATCCGCCCCATGTCTTCGCAGGGCTCCGTTTCAATACTGCGGTTCACCGATTTGCCATCCTCCTGCACATACAGCTCACAGGAATCTATGGCGGTTTCGTCAAGCCCGTCGCTTCCAAAGAGACGCTCGACCTTCCCTCCGGCCCTGCTTCCCTGAAACACGACCGAGACGACTTCCCGCTCGATCATTTCCGCCCAGGAATTCCGCAGGCTGAGAACCTGTCCACTCTTGAAGGTCACCAGTCCGTGCGCAGCAGCTTCCACGTCCGTCTTCCCCTCCGCATTGTCAGGAATTCCCCATGGACCCTTGAACGACTTGTCAGTGATGAAGTCGTCAAAGGTCTGCCCCAGGACATGCGCCGGTTCGGGGTAGCCCATGAAATACAAGGCCAGGTCAATCATGTGCAGCAGATCAATGACCGGACCTCCGCCTGAGAGTTCCTTGGTGGTGAACCAGCCCCCGAAGCCCGGGATCCCAGTCCGGCGAATCCACTGCGACTGGGCAGAATTGATCGTGCCCACCGTCCCATCCGCGATCAGCTTCATCATGGCCTGGGATTCAGGCCGGGCCCGGTTGTTGAAGTTGAACATGAGGACCTTGCCCGCCTTTTCAGCTGCAGCAATCATCTCCTCGACCTCTGCTGCATTAAGGGCCGGCGGCTTCTCGCAGAAGACATGCTTCCCCGCTTCCAGAGCCTGAATGGCAAGCGGTGCATGGAACTTGTTGGGAACAATAATGCTGACCGCATCGATATCCGACTCGAGAAACTCCCCGGTATCCCCGAAAACATTGGGGATATTCCAGCTATCTGCCGACGCCTGCGCCGCTTCCCGGTTCACGTCCGCGATGGCAGACAGTTCGCCCCCACCTTGTTGGAACCCGGGAGCATGATACTGGAGCATCCCTCCCGCTCCAATGACCCCTACCTTTGTTGCCATGATCTGAAACGCGGTTGAAAATTACTGGTTCTCCTTGTCGAAGGCCGAGTCGAAGATCACGTCACTGGGCGCGAAATCGAGGTCCCTGGTGAAGGCGCAGCTTTCCGCGGCCCCGTGGAAACGGTCCATCCGGCCATCCTCCCACTCAACTGAAAGCGGTCCGGCATAGGCAATGTCATTCAGGGCCACGATGATTTCCTCGAAGTCGGTGTCACCCCGTCCAACCGAACGAAAATCCCAGAAGCGCCGTGCATCCGTAAAGTCGGTGTGACCACCAAAGACTCCCACCGTGCCATCACCATGACCCCACCAGGCGTCCTTCATGTGCACGTGGAAAATACGGTCCGCGAAATCACGGATGAACTTCACATAATCGACACCCTGGTAGCCCAGGTGACTTGGATCGTAGTTGAACCCGAACCGCTTGTGCCCGTCGACGGCCTCAATGGCCCGCGAAGCAGAGGCAATGTCAAAGGCGATTTCCGTAGGATGCACTTCCAGTCCGAAATCCACGTTGACGGCATCAAATTCATCGAGAATTGGCTTCCAGCGGGCCGCAAAGTCGTCAAAGCCCTTCTGGTAATACGCCTGGTTGGTGGGCGGGAAGGCGTAGATGGAATGCCAGATGCTGGATCCGGTGAATCCGTTCACCACCGCGCGGCCGTTTCCGGCCGGCTTGCCGGACATGTAGTCTGCGCCCGCATCAATGAGTTTACGACAGGCCCGGGCCGTGTCGATCATCTCCTGGGCCGCCCGCTGTCGCACGCCTTCCGGGTCACCATCGCCCCACACCTCGGGGGAGAGAATGGCCTGGTGGCGTTCGTCAATATTGTCGCAAACCGCCTGCCCTACCAGATGGTTCGAGATCGCATAGCACACCATGTCGTGCTGCTTCAGAAGCTCCCAGCGACCCTCGACGTAGCCGTCCTCGTTGAGCGCCTTCTGCACATCAAAGTGGTCGCCCCAGCAGGCGAGTTCAACTCCATCATAGCCCATCTCCTTGACCAGGGGGAGCAGCTGAGCGAGAGAAAGGTCGGCCCACTGGCCGGTGAATAATGTTACTGGTCGTGCCATCGGTTTGTGTGGTTGCGGATTGCTGTTGCTGTTGTCCTTAGTCATTAGTGAGCGAAAACGCCTCGTGCAAGGCTGAGACCCACTTTTGCTCAAGATCGTTGTAAATGTCGCCCGCGCCCTCCTCGGGAGTCACGGTCGAACCTGCTTCCGGCTGGCAGAACGAAGCTTCCAGCTCTTCCAGGGGAATGCCGCAGGAAGCCTCCGCTGCGCGCATGGCCGCTCCAAGGGCCGCGGATCCCGTCACGCTCAGCCGCGAAACAGGAACGCCAAACACGCTGGCGACTGTCTGTGCGATACCGTCGTTCCGGGAGGCCCCACCGGTCAGGTAGATGGTCTCGGGATCCACGCCGAGCCAGCGCGCATGCACCTTCATGTTGAGGAACTGTCCTTCCAGCACGGCCCGCACAACGGCAGCCGGTTCCGCAGAATCCAGCCCCACGGAGACCACCCCGCTGGACTCTACACGCGGCGTGATCTCAGGGCCAAAGAACGGCAGCATCAGACGCCCCTCGTTGCCCATCGGCGTCTTGGCCAGTCCCTCCCGGTCGAAGTCGGCCCACTCCAGCCCCAGGTCCTCCTTGACCCGCTCCCGTGCAAGGGAGCCGTTCAGGAAACAAATCAGGCTCATGAACCCACCCATCGGATTTCCGAAGACGTGCCCATAGCCGTTCGGGTCCGTGCGCGGCTCCGGCATGGCGGCGAACAGGGTGTCACTTGTCCCCAGGCTGATGACTACCTTGCCCGGCCGGGACGCCCCCATGCCCACCAGGCTGCAGGGGTTGTCCCCGGAAAACAGCACGACCTCACAGTCCGCACTGAGGCCGTATTTCTCCACGAAGAAGGAACTCACAGTTCCTGCAATCGTGGAGGAGGCCTGCGCAGGTGGGAGCTTCCCACGCAGCCCGGGGACGGTAGCATCCAGGAGAGTGTCATCCCAGTCTCCGGAAGCCAGGTTGAGCAGGTTCATTCCCGCTCCATCACCATGATCAATGGGCACGCTCCGGCCGGCAAGAATCGATGCCATGAACGAGCTTACGAGGTGGATCACCCCGGTCAGTTCCCAAGCGTCGACATGCAATTTGGCGAAGCGGCGTATCTGCGGACCGGTGAAGCGCTCGATCGCAATTGAACCGCTCCGGCTGCAGACCTCGGCATTACCACCTACCGCCCGGGCGATTTCTGCACACTCCTCGCTGGTCGCGGTGTCCATCCAGATCGGAGCGGTCTGCCGGGTGAGATGGGAGAGGACCTGGGATTTTAAGGTCCGGTTCGCATCGAGATGGCGCACCGTGTCCGCAAATCCCTCGTCAAGGTAGACACTGCCATGCTGTTGGCCAGAGCCCGCAATGGCCGCGATCTCCCCAAGGTTGACCTCGCTTGCGGAAAGGCGCTCAAAAAGCAGCTCGAGGGCATCGAGCCACATCAGGGGATCGCTGTGAACCTCCCCACCCTCACCGCCGGGGATGAATCCCGAGGGCTGCCCATAGTCCGGCAGATCACCACCAAAGCTCACGGCTTCTTCGTGGATAATCGATCCGGATTCCGTGTCCAGCACGACAGCCGAGACGCTCTGGGTCGATGAGTCTAGTCCGAGAACGGTGGGCATGACGGAATGTTAGCGGCGATATTCGGGCTGGGCTTCGGAAGGGAGGCCGGAGCGCACTCAGCTGGCGAGCGCCCCCTCGACACCAATAAACAAAGGAGCCAAAGGACCTGCAGGAGGTCCGATTGGCACGGCAGGTGCTTTGTTTTCCATAGCGTGTTGCTAGCAGCGGCGCGGAAGATCTCTCGGTTTCATTGGGTTTTTCCGGCAGGTCATCCGCGCCGTCTGCGCCTTAACCTCCACAGGGCGAAGGCTTAGAGGTAATCGTTGAGGAGGTTTTCCAGCATCTCCTGTCGACCACTCTCCAAGGTGGGCGAGTCAATCCCGAGTGCATAGGCGTCCAGAGAGTCCAAGCTGGAGGATCCGGATTCAATGTCCGCCCCCACCCCACTGTCGTACGACGAGTAGCGGGCCTTCACAAACTCATCAAAGCGCCCATCCTCAATGATTCTGGCCGCGATCTTGAGTCCACGTGCAAAGGCATCCATCCCGCCGACATGAGCGTGGAAGAGATCTTCCGGAAGATGGGATTCACGTCGGCGCTTGGCGTCAAAGTTGAGCCCCCCGGTGGTGAAGCCCTGCCCCCCGTTCATTTTCAATACCCGCAACATGATGTTGGCACAGCTGTAGATATTAGTCGGAAACTGGTCTGTATCCCAGCCGATCAACTGATCGCCGCGGTTGGCATCAATCGAGCCCAGGGCCCCCGCTGCGGAGGCCACATCGAGTTCGTGCTCCATGGTATGCCCCGCCAACTCCGCGTGGTTGGTTTCGATATTGAGCTTGAGGTGATCCAGAAGATCATACTCCCTCAGGAAATTGAGGCAGGCCGCCGCATCGGAGTCATACTGGTGGGTCGACGGCTCCCGCGGCTTGGGCTCAATATAAAACTGACCGGTGAATCCGATCTTCTTGGCATGATCAACCGCCATGTGCAGAAGACGTGCAAGATGATCAAGCTCGCGCTTCATGTCCGTATTGATCAGTGAGGCGTATCCCTCCCTGCCTCCCCAGAAAACGTAACCGGCCCCTCCCAGGGCGTGGGTCGCCTCCAGGGCGTGCTTCACCTGACTGGCGGCATAGGCAAACACGTCGGCGTTGGGAGAAGTGGCGGCACCCTGCGCATAGCGCGGATGAGCGAACAGGCAGGCCGTTCCCCACAGGAGCTTCCGGCCGCTCCCGTCCTGCCCCCCCTTGAGCTCCTGGGTCACCCGCTCCAGGTTGGAGTGAGTTTCTGCCCAGCTGCTGCCCTCCGGCGAGACATCCCGGTCATGAAAGCAATACCAATCGATCTGGCACTTCTCGAGAAACTCAAAAAAGACCGGCACGCGCGCCAGGGCATTGTCCAACGACTCGCTCCCGTCATCCCAGGGCATGAGCGCAGTTCCGACCCCAAAAGGATCGCCCAGTGGGTTACGCATGCAGTGCCAGTAGGCGGCACCAAAGCGCAGGTGGTCCTTCATGCTTTTCCCGGCGACCAGCTCGTCAGGATTGTAGTGACGGAAGGCGAGGGGATTGTCCGAATCCGGCCCTTCAAATTCGATCTTGGAGACGTTGGGGAAGTAGTCTGACATGATATACGAAAACGTTTTTACACCTTGAACCGAGGGCGTTCAGGGCGCGCGACGCTACAGCCCCCCCTCCTGTCGGGCCAGAAAGAAATCCGCCATCTTTTTGTTGAAAATCGTTGCACGTTTGTCGGAAGAAAGGAATTTTCCCGAGTCCCTATTTAACCCAATTCCGCAGGAACGGATTGTCCAATGACCAGCGAATCCGATGTAGCAGGATCTGCCGCACCCACGAATTCACCAATCTGCGGATTCGAGTCCTTTGTGAGCACCCTGCGCCCCGGCCAGATCGCCCTCGGGCTCTTTGAAGCCCTTCCCGATGTCCTCTTCTGGATCAAGGACCGGCAAAGCCGGTTCATTTTCGTAAACCGCGCCTTCAGCGACCTCATTCGCCGACGGCCCGAGGACTTCATCGGTCGCACCGACACCGATATCTTCCCCGCCGAAATTGCCCGCTCCTTCCTTCAGGATGACCAGACTGTCTTTGAAACTGGAAAGTCGATCCTCAACAAGATGGAGCTGGTAACCCGCAAGGCTGGCGGAATCGAATGGCGCATGACCTCCAAGGTTCCCCTCGTCAGTAACGATGGCGAGCTGGTGGGAACTTCCGGGATCTCCAGACGACTCGACCAGCGTGAGGGACACCCACTGCCGGCCCCCTACCGCGCACTGTCGGAGCTTGTCAATTTTGTGCACGACAACGTGAATCAGCCGCTCAGCGTGGATGAACTGTCCAAGAGAGCGGGCATGTCCATCAGCACCCTCGAACGCCGCTTCCGGAGCCACCTCGGCACCTCACCCAAGCGCTTTATTCTGCATGCAAAGATCGCCGCCGCCTGCGATCGTCTCCTCCAAACTCCCATGAGCGTGGGCGAGATCGCGGAATCCCTCGGCTACCTGGAGCACGCTTCCTTCACCCGGGCATTCACCAGCGTGATGCATATGTCCCCCACCGCTTATCGCAAGTATTACCAGGTGCAGACCTGATAGGGACCCGTCACGCACCTGGCGCCACAGGAAAATCCAGCTCCTCGTCCGGGAGCCGCCTCATCCGCTACTCTTCGCCCCCCTCTCGCGCAGCAGGTTCCGGCCCGGGCTCGGGACGCAGGAAACGGAGCCCTTCGCTGAGCTCCTCCGTCACCGTTTCCATCATCTCCGCCTGGACCACCTCGAAGATCTCTGCCTGCCGGCCGGAGAGAATCTGACGCGGCGCATCCCCCATGGAGGAGACCCCGGACTTCCAGTCATCCCGGAGGCGCTGCACCATCCCTGGTTCAGAAAGCTGTTCGAGCACTCCTCGCCCTTCCCAACGCTCGCGCATGCCGCTTTCAACCCGGGCGCGGTAAAGGAGGTCGACGAGCTGGGCCTCCTGTTCCGCGGTCATGGGCACTCCCTCCTCCATCATGACAGTCCGCAGGCCGTCCATCTGCTCATACTCCGGCACCCTTGCCTGGTAGCGGCGATACCGGTCCCAGTCTTCCTCATCATTCAGAAAAGCTTTCATCTCCCTGAGACGCCGCTCCCGGTCCGTTTCCCACGTCTGCATGATGCGCTCACGATCTTCGTCTTTGGCCATCAGGAGCTCCATCCAGAGCATGTCCTCCGAGCCAAGCTCGGCGCCCGCCAGCTCAAGAAAGTGCGCACGCTCTTCATCGGAAAAGGCAAAATCCTCCAGAAGCGGGGCAAAACGTTCCTCCGCATTCTCCACACTCTCCTCCAAAGCCATTTTCCTGCCCGCATCGGTCTGCATCAGGGCGCGAATTAACTGTCCCACCACCTCATCGGGACTCTGGGAGTCACCGCCCTCCGTCAACCCCGCCGCAAGATCCGCCGAGCGAGCTTCAGCCCCCGGCCGTTCACTCTTGGCCCTGCCGTTGCCACCTCGAACCGCAGGGAGAGCCTGGCCCCCCGAAACTACCGGGCCTGCTGCTCCCGCCTCCGACTTCCTGATCGCACGCTCCTCTCTCGTATCCGCAAGCTGGTTCTCAAGATCCGAAATTCGATTCACCGCCAAAACCAGCATTCCCGCCAAAGAGACCGACACGAGTATAGACAGCAGGAGCCCGGTCTTCATGCGCTCTTTCATTAACACGAATCACCCTTCCAGAAACCCTGAATTGGCTATGGAACCGGGGCTCTCAGCGCCCCGGTGGCACAATAGCCCGGTCCAGTTCGTCCCGACCCCTCATCGCCAATTGCCCTCCATAATAAGATAACTTACTGCTTATTAATTGATTACAACAAAAGAAGCACTGTTCTCATTTTGCTCTTTTCCAAACAAACTAGTTAGACTAGTTTATTTCTCCGTGAGGAGGATAGGGATCTTTGAGGCCAAGACCAGGCTGAGCGCAATCGTGGCTGAGATCATGTCGCAGGGTGAGATCTTCCAGATCACCAAGCACGGCCGTGCTGTGGCCGAATTACGCCCACCCAGTAATGAGCCGACCAAACCGCAGCGGGGCTCGGCCAGTGGCCCCGGCTTCTGGATGGCCGAGGACTTCGATGATCCCCTCTAGAGTAACACCCGAAATACTTTCAACTGCCCACCTTTGCCCTCCGCTCCGGGTTAATGCTCCTGAAGCAACCGGAGGAGACCCCAAAGCTGCTGCCACTCCCCGAGCGAAACCCCGATC